>JAZUCR010000748.1:0-5365 GCA_045639225.1 Victivallales bacterium | reverse complement strand
ATCCTGATACCGGAAATTGAAAATATCATCGCCAGTGCTGGAAAGGTGGACATCCTGTTTCTGACCGGTGTCGGAGAAGTTTTTCCGTATATCCGGACTCACAACATATTAAACAATCTTCAGCGGGCAGCCAAGGATTTTCCCACTTTGCTGTTTTTCCCTGGCGAATATGAACAATCTCTTGAAAGAGGGGCATCTTTGCGGTTGTTTGGCAGGCTGCCGGATGATAAATACTATCGAGCTTACGATATAACGAGATATGAGATTTAAGGGGTGGCAAAATGACATTATTGAATGAGATTTTTTCCAAGAAGATAGACCGCCCGATCGAAGGGGTCATCAAGGCTGACGATTCCAGTGCACTTCTTAATGAAATCGAAGAATATGTGCTGACCAATGAGGTACAGAAAAGTCTTTCGGCGTTTCTCTCTGCGTATAACGATTACAATGTAGCATCCCAGAACGGCGTTTGGATCTCCGGTTTTTTCGGATCGGGTAAGTCACACCTGCTGAAAATGCTTTCTCTGCTGCTGGAAAACAGTGAGATCGATGGTAAAACCGCCGCGGAGATGTTTATCCCGAAATGCGGACACGATGCCGAGTTGCAGGCAGCCCTGCTGAAAGCATGCAAGATCCCATCCAAGAGCATACTTTTCAACATCGATCAGAAATCCGATGCCGTCACCACCAAGCAGACTGATGCCCTGTTGTCTGTCTTTGTCAAAGTCTTTGATGAAATGTGCGGATATTACGGCAAACAAGGTTACATCGCTCAATTCGAGCGGGATCTTGACAGCCGCGGCTGGTATGACCAGTTCAAGACGGCATACGAGAAAATCGCCGGTAAACCCTGGAGTAAAGGCAGAACTCAATCTATTCTGGAAGGCGGGAATATTGCCAGGGCATATTCGCAGGTTTCCGGCGAACCGGAAACGGCTGTCAGCGGCATTATTGACAAATACCGGAAAGATTACTCTCTTTCCATCGAAGACTTTGCGGCTATGGTCAAGACTTATATCGATAAACAGCCCAAGGGGTTCCGGCTGAATTTCTTCGTCGATGAGGTCGGGCAATACATCGTGGACAATAACCAGCTGATGCTGAATATGCAGACTCTGGTTGAAAATTTGGCAACCGTCTGCCGCGGCCGCGCATGGGTCATTGTGACCGCTCAGGAAGATATGACCAGTGTATTCGGAGAAATGGGGAAAAAACAGGGGAATGACTTTTCCAAGATCCAGGCCCGTTTTGCCAACCGGCTGAAACTGACCAGCGCCAACGTGGATGAAGTTATCCGCAAGCGCTTGCTGGCTAAAAAAGAGGAATTTCACCCCCAGCTGAAAAGGATCTATGCCGAACAGAGCAATAATTTCAAAACCCTTTTCAGTTTTACCGATGGGGCTATGGTTTACAAAACTTATTCCGATTCCGGGGATTTCCTGTCCTGCTATCCTTTCGTCCCCTATCAGTTCACCTTGTTCCAGGCTGCCATTCAGAATCTCTCCGACCACAATATCTTCGAAGGCCGCCATAATTCTGTCGGCGAACGCTCCATGCTGGGCGTATTTCAATCTGTTGCGGTCAGTCTGAATGCAAAAGAACTGGGCAGCATCGCATCCTTCGATCTGATGTTCGAAGGGATCCGCCATTCGGTGAAATCCAATGCGGTGCGTGCCATTTTGACCGCAGAGACCCAGATGAAGGACAATCCGCTGGCGATTCGCTCGTTAAAGGCCTTGTTCCTGGTCAAATATGTCCGGACGTTCCGTTCGACCGCGCGCAATATTGCGGTTTTGCTGCGGGAATCTTTTACTGAAAATGCTCCCGAACTGCAGAAAAAAGTCCAGGAAGCGCTCAATAAACTGGAAAGCCAGTCCTACATTCAGCGCAACGGCGAGTCTTATGAGTATCTGACCGATGAGGAGCAGGACATCGAAAAGGAAATCAAAAACACCGCCATTGACACTGCGGATGTTTTTGATTATCTGAACAAGACCATTTTCGAACACATCATCGGCGGCATGAAGATCCGCTGTGCCGCCACTGGCAGTGATTATACCTTCTCCAAAAAGATGGACGGCCACTTCCTGAATCAGGAACGCGAACTCTCTATCCATGTCATTACTCCATGGAAAGACCGTCAGAGCAATGATGATTTTGTCATGGCATCCCTTGGAAAATCGGAATTGATGGTCGTCATGCCGCAGGATTCCCGTCTGATGACCGATGTGACGCTTTATCTGAAAACGGAAAAATATGCCAAATTGAACGGCAATACCCAGAATGAAAGTGTCCACCGTATTCTGGATAACAAAATGATCGGCAACCGCGACCGAGATCAGGAAATCCGGGTCCGGGCCGATTCCCTGATCGCCCAGTCCCAGCTTTATATCAACGGACACGTCTGCAACCTGAAGAGTGAAAGTGCAAAACAGCTCATTTCAATGGGCTGCCAGGAACTGATCCAGAATATTTATGTTAATCTCAAGATGCTGGAGGGGACAACCTATTCCGAAAGCAGCATCCCCGCTTTTATGCGCGACAAGACCCCGACCATGATGTCTTCCCCTCTGTCCGAAGCCGAGAGCGAGATCCTTTCTCTGCTGCGTGCCGACAAGAATAACGGACTGCGAACTACCATCAAAGGGCTGAAGGACAAACTTTCCTCCCGTCCTTACGGATGGTATGATGCCGCGATCTATTGCCTGATCGCCAGGCTTTCCGTGCGCGGAAAACTTGAGATGCGTTCCGATGGCGAACTGCTTGATACGGAAAAACAGATCGCGGCTTTGAAGAATACTCATTCCCAGGACAATGTCGTCTTGGAACTGCAGCTCGACTATGAGCCGCAGCAGGTCAAAAAAGTGAAAGAGTTTTACCAGAATTATTTCCAGGAACCCGCCAATGCCGACGATCCGAAGCAATTGGGCAAAGATTTGCGGGAAAAACTTGTCACTCTGGTCGGTTCACTTGAAGAATATGCAAATTCACGCACCAATTATCCTTTCATCGGGGAAATGCTGAAACCCCTGGAACAGCTGAAAAAACTGGCCGGTAAACCGGCTTCTCATTTCTTTACCGAATGTTCTGTGGAAGATTTGAATCAACTTTGTGATGTCAAGGAAGAAACGATCGATCCCATCATCTGTTTCATGAATGGCAACGGAAAGAAGATTTTCGATGCCGCCAGAAATTTCAAACGACACAATATCCTTGAACTGCCTTCCGATATCCTGAAGGACGAACGCAGGGAATTCGATGAGATCCTGACTTCTTCCTCGTGTTTCAAAGGCAACCGCATGGCCCGGCTGAAACAGCTCACCGAAATCCTCTCTGATTGCCAGAAGGAACTGGTGCAGGAGGAAATCTCCAAAAGTGCCAAGCGGATCGATGATCTGCTCACTGAATTCAAGGCTTCCGACGATTTCCAGTCCCTGGACGCCACGCAGCAGGAGTCTTTGGTCGCGCCCTTCACCGAGACGATCAAAAACGATATCCGCGGTCAAGACAGCATTTACTATATCCAGGGCAAGCTGAATAATTTTGAGAATGATGTTTATAAACAACTCAAGGAAAGACTTTATACGCTGGCACATCCGGTGAAAAAAGATCCCGGAACAAAAGTCGAGTCGGTTCCCATGGCCCCCGTGAAGGTTCCTTTCGGCAAGCCCTGGCTGGAAAGCGAGGCGGATCTCGATGCTTATATGGAACGGTGGCAGCAGGAACTGGAAAAGGTCCGCACCGATCTGTTGGAAAAAATCAAATCCGGCAAACGTATACAGCTCTGATGGAGGGATATTGAGTTTATGGATACCAGCAGATTGAAATCTTTTGCCGTAAATGCCCGCCGCTCCTTGAAGCAGATGGTGGTCGAGCGCATGTCTTTTGTCCTGGCGGAAGGCAGTCCCGCCCGACGGGAAAATCCCGCGGCGATCACTGAACTCGAAAAGGAACTTAAACGCAGGGGCCGGGAGGCTTTGGTTGATTTTGTCGCTTATACCTGGTTCAACCGTTTCTGCGCTCTGCGCTTCATGGATGTGATGGGCTGCAATCCGGTCCGGATCGTTTCCCCGCTGCCCGGACATTCACAGCCCGAAATACTTGAAGATGCCAAGAGCGGCAATTTCGTTTCCGATTTCCTCCCCGAATCGAAAAAAACGGAACGGATCCGCGGCTTGCTCAATGGCGTCATCGCTTCCGCAGATGCTCAGACCGAAGCATACAAACTCCTGCTGGTTTCCGCCTGCAATGCCTATAACCGCCCGATGCCGTTCCTCTTCCAGCATATCGACGATTTTACCGAATTACTGATGCCGGACGATCTCCTGAGCGATAATTCCATTCTCGCCGCCACCCGCAATGCCATTCTCCCCGAAGTCGCCGAATGCGGCGTCGAAGTCATCGGATGGCTTTACCAGTTCTATATTTCCGAAAAAAAGGCAGAGGTGATCGGAACGACCGTCAGGACCGAAGATATCCCGGCGGCCACCCAGCTGTTTACTCCCGACTGGATCGTGCAGTACCTTGTCCAGAACTCTCTCGGACGATTGTGGATGCTGAACCATCCGAATTCGGCCCTGGCCGAACAGATGGAGTATTATATTCCTCCGACCGACGATGACCGCGATTTCCTGGTCGTCCGTTCCCCGGAAGACCTGAAGATCTGCGATCCCTGCTGCGGATCCGGCCACATGCTCACTTATGCCTTCGACCTGCTGGTCAAGATCTATGAAGAAGAAGGCTATGAACGCCGGTCGATTCCTTCCCTGATCCTCACCCGCAATCTGTATGGCGTCGAAATCGATCCCAGGGCAGGCGAACTGGCGGCTTTCGCCCTGGCTATGAAGGCAAGGGAATATGACAGCCGGTTCCTGCGCAGGGGGAATGCCCCGTATCCGCAGATCCGGGTTCTGGAAAATATCGATCGGGAATGGCCGATCGTCAGCGGGATGGCGGCCGATGCCTCCCAGCATGCCGGCTGCCGGAAGGACGGTCTGATGCATGATCTGAACTTGTTCCGGCAGGCTGACTGCATGGGATCCTTATTGTGTCCCGTTCTCTCGAGCCCGCAGATCGAGGCTTTGACGGAATACATTTCCGACAACTGGCCGAAGCGGTCCGAACAACAGGACCTTTGGGAAAATGAAGAATATGTCGATCTCCAGAAAGCTCTTGTCCAGGCGGATTACCTTTCCCGGAAGTACCATGTCGTGGTCACCAATCCGCCGTATATGGGCGGCAAGGGTATGAATGCCGACCTCAAACAGTTCGCGGAAGCCAAATATCCCGACAGCAAGTCCGACCTTTTCGCCATGTTCATCGAACGCTGCCTGAAACTGGCGCAGCCGCATGGCATGATCGGGAT
>JAZUCR010000747.1:0-6862 GCA_045639225.1 Victivallales bacterium | reverse complement strand
ACTTCACCGGCGGCACTCAGCTGACCTTCTCGTTCAAGGAAGCCGTCCCCTCCGAGCAGATTTCCAAGGCGCTTTCCGTTGCCGGTTTTGAGAACAAGGTCACTTACAAGACCGGCAGTGCGCTGGATGCCCAGAAGGAACTCGAAATCGTGATCCGCGAAAAGAAAGGCCGCACGAAAGCGCAGACCGCGGATGCCGGAGCCCAGGTCATGGATGCCGTGACCAAGGCGCTGAACAAGGCCTTCCCGAAAGCAGAGTTCAAAGGTCAGACCCAGTCCACGCTGGGCGCCCTGATCGGCGAAACCTTCATGTATACGGCGGTGACCTCGCTGCTGCTCTCCTTCCTCATCATGATCCTTTACATGACGATCCGCTTCCAGTTCTCCTACGCCGTCGCCGGCTGTGTGGTGCTGCTGCATGACGTGATCGTCGGCATCGGAATCTATCTGCTCTGCGGCGGACAGATCACGATGAACGTGGTGGCGGCCGCTCTGACCATCATCGGTATTTCGATCAACGACACGATCGTTACTTTCGACCGCGTCCGTGAAAACCTGAAACTGGTCAAGGATGCCACTTATTATGACATCATCAACCTGAGTATCAACCAGACGCTGTCCAGAACGGTGATCACCTCCCTGACCACCGCGATGGTGCTGGTGATGCAGCTGATCTTCGGCGGATCCGGGATCCGGGATTTCGTTTCGGTCATGCTTTACGGCGTGATCATCGGAACCTATTCTTCGATCTTCCTGACCAACCTGATCATCTCCTACTGGCACAAGCCGGTGCTGTCCGTTCAGGAAGTCAAGAAGCCCGAACCGGAAAAGCCCGCTGAAGCGTGATCCGGTTTTCGAGCAAGCATCAGGCTGCCGGTTGATTCCGGCAGCCTTTTTTTGTACCGCGACCGGACTGGGAGTGGGGAATAAAGATCACCAGGGCGTCCGCGAATGGGCAGGGAATATCCTCCTTCGCCAAGGCTGCGGAGGACAAGCTGGGAATGCTATGCTGCGCGCTTTGAATGGCGTGGTCCGAAATCTCATGGAATTTCGCGCCTATCCGGCCTATCAGGCTTATCAGGCCTATAGTTCGTATGAAGCAGGCGCAGCGGAAACCAAATCACTTCCGATGCAGCCAGCCGTCGGATTTGACCGGGTTGCCGGAACAATCGAAATACCGGAGCGGCATTCCCTTGAGGACCTGCAGAGACTTGATCCGGTTATTGGAACAATCCAGGGATTCGAGAGGCATCCCTTTCAGGTCGCGGAGGGAAGTCAGCCGGTTGCGGGAACAATTCAGCGAAATAAGCGGCATTCCCGCGATCCCGTGCAGGGATTTCAAGCCGTAATTGGAAAGATCGAGCGAAACCAGACCGCGGGTGCGGCGAATCAGTTTGAGCAGGATCGGCTGAATCTCTTCCGGCAGGGGTTCATGGGGCATTTCGAGGATGAACTGCACAACCTTGGTATAAGGATCATATTCGAAGGCTTTGTAGATCAGCTGGAGCGCCAGCACATAATTCCGGTCGCGCCAGGCGGCACAGGCATCGGCAGTCAGCAGATGCGCCATGTTGAAATCCGGATAACGGGTAGCCAGACGTTTTTTGATATCGAGCAGGAATTCATTGCGCAGGTCTGGCTGATTCAGCTTGAAAGCTGCCAGATAAGCCTTCTGCAGCGCGGTTTCCGCCAGTTTGCTGCCGGGCCGGTTGTCATCGACCTGCAGATAGCGCCGGACCGCCTGTTCATACAGCCGTTCCTCCAGCAGGGTGTCGCCGGCCAGCAGGGCAGTGGCATTCTCCGGCGGAGCCAGACGGGAGATCTCGAGATTCCGGATTTTGGAATGCGGCATATCGCCGCGGAAGCCGACCAGCAGCGCACCATTGCCCAACAGCCGGAAAGACGGCACTTTGAGAACGTTTTTCCGGTCCACGATCAGGGAAATATAGCCGTTTTCATGTTCGATGGTAACGGAAATCTCTTTTTCGCGCAAGCCGCGCAGCGGAGCGGAAGCAATGATCCTCGGAGCCACACGATCGCGGGATTCGAGGACTTCCGCGATCCATTGCGGAGCGCCGATCAGCTGACAGGTGACCATGGGAGAACGGCCGGAAAGCACCTTGCCCGCCGAAGCGACCGGGATCAGAGCGAATTCCATCATCTTCATGGACTCGCGGTCATAGGCCAGGTTGAAAGAAATACGGACATTTTCCTGGAACGACTCGCGGAAGACCAGCCATTGCCTCGGCTGCGGCCGGAGCCCCTCGGCTTCCGACAGCGGCCAGACTTGACTGAGTTCCTCGAAATTATGATCGCGGAAAGAGCAGGAATCCATGGGAAAACCCGGTTTTTGGAAATTGACCGAGAGCATGGGGATCCAAAGGGAAATGGTCCGGTGGGCTTCGCGCCAGGAGAAAAACGCCAGCAGAGCGGTCAGCAGCAGGATCACGGCCCCCGTGATCAGGGAGCGGGAATGACGCCGCATATAAAGCAAAGTTTTCTTGACCGGACCGGCATTTTCAGCCTCGGTGGCATAGCCGTCGATAAAATTCAAAACCTCATCGCGGAGCGCTTTTACCGAAGGATAACGGTCGGCAGGATCCAGACTCATTGCCTTGAGCACCACAGCCTCGATCCCGTAAGGGATCTCGCGGTCCTTGACCCGCAGGCTGGGACGCTGGATATTGCCGGAAAGCGTGTCCTGAAGCATTGTTTCCACCTCTCCGTTCTGGAGCGGATTCATATAGGTGATCATCGCATACAGGATCGCGCCGAGCGCATAAACATCGGTCTGCTCGGTACAGGCGTTGTTGGCGCCGCGGATCTGTTCGGGCGCCATGTATCCCGGAGTACCGTTGATCTGACTTTCGCCGTTTCGGGTGCGCAGACGCTTCATGACCCGGGTTTTGGTATTGCTCTTCTGACCGGCAGTCTGATTCGGTGTGATCTTCCGTGCCAGCCCCCAGTCCAGCACGAGCACTTCACCGTAATCACCGATCTGCACGTTTTCCGGTTTCAGGTCCAGGTGCAGCACTCCTTTGGAATGCGCAAACGCGATCGCGTTGCAGATTCGGAGATAAATCCGAAGCAGCTGGTCGAACTTGTAAAGCGGAACGTATTCCGGATCATTGTCAGCGAGTTTTTTCAGTAAGACCGCCAGGGTCCGTCCGCGCAGCAGTTTCATCGTGAAATAAGGCGAGCCCGAAGAATCCATGCCGATATCGTGGACAGGAACGATATTCGGATGTTCCAGTCCGGCAGTCAGCCGCGCCTCCCGCAGAAACTGGCCCAGTTCCAGCTGGGAACGGGTGGATATATCCGGCAGCAGCGCCATCGCCACATTGCGCATGGTGTCATTGTCATGGACCTCGAGCACGACTTTCATGCCGCCGCGTCCCAAGGTGCGGATATAACGGTATTTGGAACCCTCGCGCGGACGCATCACTTCGGGCATGTCCAGACCGGAGGCATGATCGACATTGATCCGCAGAGTCGGATTGTTCTCCGGTTCGATCTGCTTGATGGCATTCTCCGGACCCGACGGCAGATTTTTGCGGGTCGCGGAGGGTGCGATTTTTACATTTTTATAATCCATCATTCGCCTCTGACATTATCAGGAAAAAGTCCGCCGCACATATTCGAACAGAATGACGGTGGCCGCCTGCGCCACGTTCAGTGATTCTGCATCGCCCGGCATCGGGATGTTCAAATCGATCGAATCGGCAATGGTCCCGACGCCGCCGCCTTCATTCCCCAGAACGATCACACTCCGCTCGAACAGTCCATCTTCCTGAAACACATTCGCACCGGCGGCGGGTGCAGTCCGGTAAACCCGGCCGAAACCCTGTTTTTTCAGCAGCTGCAGAGTATGTTCCAGAGCCCCGTGCCGATGGATCCGAAGCGCGAACTGGGCACCGGAAGCGGAACGGATCGATTTGTCCGAATAGGCATCCGCGGTCCCTTCGGTCAGCCAGATCTCGGACAATCCGACAGCCCGTGCGGTGCGGACGATCGTTCCGAAATTCCCCGGATCGGAAATCCGGTCCAGCAGCAGGACAAACGGAGCCTGGACCGGCTCGTCCTCGGCCGGATCCCCGGGACGTTTCACCAGAAGCAGGATGCCCTGGGAATGAACGGTGTTCCGGATCCGGTCGAACTCGGCGGCAGACAGCAGATCGGGCTGCACGGGAAAATCGAAATCTCCTTCGAAGCCTTCCCGCAGGATCACCTGCTCGACCAGATCAGGCCGTAATTTCAGGATTTCACCGGAAGCACGGGGACCGTCACAGAGACAATATCCGCTCCCTTTGCGTCCGTGGCGGACGGAAAGAGAACGGATCAGTGATTCACGGCGTTTGGTCAACGCACCCAATGACTGACCTCTTTTATTTTTTCGGAGCGGCTTTCTTTGCCGGTGCAGGTTTGGCCGCCGGAGCGGCTTTCTTTGCCGGTGCGGGTTTGGCCGCCGGGACAGCAGGCTTGGCCGGAGCGGCGGATTTGACGGAAACCGCTCTGACCTTCGGAGGCGCCATCCGGTTCAGCTGAGCCTGAGCCAGCATCGCCCACTGCGATGCCACCTGGGACTGCGCTTTCATCGGATCGAACATCGACAGATATTTTCTGGCGGCGGTTTCGTTTTTCAGCTGCAGGAAAACCCGTCCGGCGGCATAAGCGCCTTCGGCTCTCAAATCAGGCATGATATCGGAAGAATCAGCGACCATCGCATAAACGGTGGCGGCTTCCGCGTTTTTCCCGGCCAGTTCGCGGATATATCCGGCATCCAGACGGGAACGGGCACTGAGGTAAGGTTCGTTTTTCCGTTCCGACACGGCCATGTAGCAGGAATATGCCTGGTCGTATTTTTTATCGGCGGCATAAAGACGGGCCAGACGGATCTGGGCCATATCATATCCGGGGACATCGGCGGAGACTGCTTTCAGCGCTTCGGTCAGCTGTTCGATTTTAGCTGCATTGGCCAGTCTGGCAGTTCCGGCTTTGACCGAACTTTCACGGAGGTGCATCACGGTCAGGAATATGCCGACGCCGATCAGGATCAGGACGCAGGCGGCGGCGATATATTTGCCGTTGGCGATCACCCACATTTCGAACCGGTCGAACTGTTCGCTCATATCCTCGACCAGATCGGCTTCCTCCTTGGCTTTATCGGGATTATTCTGATCTTTTACCAGAAGTTTGCTGTTATCCTGCAGCGCGGCAGCTGCCTGCTGCTTCCTTTTTTGCATCTTTTTGTTGGCCATAACTCATATACCCTTGTCAATTAGTTTGCAATTTTCCCATAAATATACCCTGTTTCATGCGGAAATCAATCTCAAAATCAAGATTTCTGAAAAAAAACTCTCATCTGTGCAGTCCCGGGACTGGAATAAGCCGCAGTCACTGCGGCTGGGAATACACGATCAGCGCCCGCGCAAAGGAACAGGAACCGTGCAGCCGGACCTGATGCGGGATATTCGCTTTCATATACAGCGTATCGCCCTGCCGCATGATGTGCGTACCGGCGGCATCGAACAGACGGTATTCCACCTCGCCTTCCAGCAGCAGGAAAAATTCTTCCGTATCGTGCATCATGAAATCCCGTTCTTCGTCGGCGGGAGTGTATTCCACCATGAAGGGATTGATCTGACGCCCGATCTGCCGGTAAGCAAGCGCAAAATAACGGATCCCGAACTGCAGATTGTCATCCCGGATGACTTCTTCCCCCTGATTGAGATGACCGAAAGAATATTCCGGCGACGGACCGTTTTCCCGGAAAAGATCGCCGAGGCTCAAACCGAGCGCGGCGGCGATTTTATCCAGTGCTTTCAGGGACGGCGTCACCCGGAAATTTTCCACCTGCGAAATGAATCCCTTGCTGAAACCGCTTTTCGCGGCCAGCTGTTCCACCGTCATTTTCTGCGTCTGGCGGATGTTTCGGATATTCTGTGAAATCTGCAGCAGGTCCATAGCGTCTCTTCATTTCGTTTCCGGCAGACCGCATTCCATGCAGTCGGTCCGCCGTTCGGCAGCCAGAATAATAGCCGCCGGGGTATTTTCCGGGTCATCGATCGGCTCGCCCCGGCGGGGGATCCGTTTGACGCCCATGCCGACTCGGGGTTATTTGGCGGCGTTGATCAGGTCGCGCAGTTTGGCGGCCCGGTTGCTGGTAATGGAATCCACGCCCATTTCGATCAGACGCCGCGCCTGTCCCGGCTGATCGATGGTCCAGACCGCCACGATCATCCCTTCGTTGTGCAGACGCTGCACGAATTCCGCATTCATGATGTTTTCATTGACCGCGCAATCCACCCCGTCGGCATGCATGGCGGTCAATTCATCCAGCAGCGTATCCACCGTCATACCCGCCGGGATTCCGGTCAGCCACAGCGCACGATACTGCGGCATGATTTTTTTGGATAAGGCGATCATCTCCTTGTCGAAGGAAATGATCACGATCTGTTTCGACGTCATGCCGCGTTCGGTGAGGATTTTTTCCACCTCGGGGACCAGCGCAGGGGAACCAGGTTTGAGTTCGACATAAAATTCCCGGTTTTGCCCCAGACAGTCGAGACAGTCTTCCAACCGATGGATATGCTCATCCGGATAGGTTTCATTGGCGCCGGAAATGTTGACTTTCGACAGTTCCGCAAAAGTCGATTTTTCAATGACGAGATTGCGGTCTCCCATCCGTGCGGTCGTGGGATCATGCGCCACGACCACGACCTTGTCGGCAGTCAGATGCACATCGCATTCCATGCCGTCGGTCTGCCGTTCCAGAGAAAGCTTGAAAGCGGGGATCGAATTTTCCGGGGCATCGATCGACTCGCCCCGGTGGGAAATCCATTTGACGTTCTTCTTCATTGGTT
>JAZUCR010000746.1:0-6489 GCA_045639225.1 Victivallales bacterium | reverse complement strand
GTGACCACCTGGTCCTGCAGCAGTTCCAGAGCGTGGTCTTCCCAGATCACGCCGTCCTCCCACCAAGTCGGATCGTAGCCATGTCGTTCTGTGAGCCAAGGAGTTGTTCCATGGAGTTGTCTTCCTAAGACCGCTTGGCCTCCGACTTGTGACCACCTGGTCCTGCAGCAGTTCCAGAGCGTGGTCTTCCCAGATCACGCCGTCCTCCCACCAGCCGACTTTGAAATACGGTTCGTATTTGCTTTTGTCCTTGCCTGGGGCGGAAGCCATGCAGTTGGCATGGCCGGTGTCATAGCAGACGCCGATGGCGGGATGCCCCTTGAAATGGTTGACCAGACCGATCACTTCTTTGGCGGAATTTGGCATTTCGAAGGAATTTTCGACGGCGACGATCATGCCGATCCGTTCCGCGGCGGGCACCAGGTGTTCCAGGGTCTCCAGCGCCAGCGGACGGAGCGTGGACATCGGAATGTGGTCATTGCAGTAAGCACTCGCTCCGACATGGATCGAATAGGTCTTGCAGCCGAATTCCGAGGCGATCTCCATCGCGCGGATATGGTCCTGAAACATGTCTTTCCGCCGTTCCGGGGTCGGGATGTTCAGATCGAAATCTTTCCCGCACATGGCATGGACCGAGCAGAATTCCACTTCCATTTCCTCGCAGACCTGATGGAGGAACTGCACTTTTTCCGGTTCGCGGATCATCCGGGTGATCATGCCGATGGTGATGACGAACCGGCGGGCGCCGTTGTCGATGAATTCGCGGATCCCGGCCCGGAAGGCTGCGGGATCGTCGAAAATGGGAGCCCAGTCGTAACAATAGCTGAGCCGGCCGTGCAGATGCGGTTTTCCGCTCATGATAAACCTCCGGATCGGGCAAATTACTGTTTTTCGGCGATAAGTTTGCGGACGCCGGCGAGTTTGACGCAGACGCAGAACAGCCGGATCGCGGTGGTGAGCTCATCCACGGTGGGATAAGTCGGCGCGATGCGGATATTGCGGTCGCGCGGATCGCGGTGATAGGGGAACGTGGCGCCCGCGCCGGTCATGGTCACGCCCGCCTGTTTGGCCAGTTCGAGCGTGGCTTTGGCGCAGTTGTCGAGCGTGTCGACCGCCACGAAATAGCCGCCTTTGGGACGGGTCCACCGGGCGAGTCCGGTGCCGCCGAGTTCGCTTTGGAGCGTATCGAGCACGATATCGAATTTCGGCTTGAGTTCGGCGGCCATTTTGCGCATGTGGGCGCGGACGCCGTCGGCGTCTTTCAGGAACTGCAGGGTGCGGAGCTGGTTGAGCTTGTCGTAACCGATGGTCTGGATCCCCATGTGCTTCTTGATCTCGGCGACATTGGCGGGACTGGCGGCCATGAGGGCGACGCCGGCACCCGGGAAGGTGATCTTGGAGGTCGAGAAGAAATAGAAGACGCGGTCCGGGTTGCCGCCCTTTTCGCAGGCCGCAAAGATATCCGCCAGTTTTTCTTCCGAATAGATATGATGCACACCATAGGCGTTGTCCCAGAAAATGCGGAAATCGGGAGCGGCCTTCATGGCGCCCAGACGTTCCACGACGCGCGGACTGTAACAGATCCCCTGCGGGTTGGAATAGAGGGGAACGCACCAGATGCCCTTGATCGAATCGTCTTCGGCGGCGAGTTTTTCGACCAGGTCCATATCGGGCCCGTCGTCCTGCATCGGGACGGTGATCATTTCGATGCCGAGTTCCTCGCAGATGGCGAAATGGCGGTCGTAGCCGGGAGCGGGACAGAGGAATTTGACTTTGCCGAGTTTGCTCCACGGGGTATGGCCGAGGGTGCCGAAAAGCAGGCAGCGGACCATGGAGTCATACATCAGGTTCAGGCTGGAATTGCCGCCGATGATGATTTTATCCGTGGACAGGCCCAGCAGGTCGGAAAAAAGTTTTTTTACCTCGGGAAGGCCGTCCAGGACGCCGTAATTGCGGGCATCGAGACCGTCCGCGGTCGTGTAGGAAGACAGGGTCTCCAGCGCGCCGTTGCAGAGATCGAGCTGGGTGCCGGCGGGTTTGCCGCGGGACATGTTGAGTTTCAGATTCTGTTTGACATATCCGGCATATTCCTGTTCCAGTTCTTCCCTGCAAGCCTGCAGCTGTTCCAGCGAAAAATTCTTCCATTCTTTTGCCGCGTTCATAATCTGCTTTCCTAAGTTGGTTCAGACCGTATTCTTTCTGCACCGAAGATCTCCGCGATTCCGGAAATCCGGACAAAATATATAATATATCATTTTTTTCGCCGTATTCAAGTGAAAAAACGAAAAAAGCGGGAAAAGCCGGGGCAGGGCACTTTTCCGGGATTTTCAGTGCGATTTCACCATCCGGTGCTTGAAAAAGTCCGGTTCGATGCTACTGTAATACCTTATTCGACCGGGTTTTACCGGAACAGATTCACTTAAATAAAGGTTCGGCGCCGTGAGCAAAATTCAAAACATTCTGATGGATGTGGACGGGACCATGACCGGTTTTCTGAAGCAGAAGGACCAGATGATGGAAATCTCACCGATGGGCCATCTGGAAAATCTGGTCATGAAAAAACACGGGATCACCCGGGCGGAAGCCCACCGCCGGATCTGCGGCTGCGGCAATACCGCGATCCAGTGTCTTTCGGAATTCCTGCCCCAGCTGGAAATCGAACCGCAGGATTATTTCGACGTCATGGCCCGGGATCTGAGGCGTTTCATTTTCGTGACGGAAGATACCGTCCGGTTTTTCCATTATCTCCGAGAGAAGGGAATCGGGCTTTTTACTGCGACCACCAATCCGCCGTTCATGACCCGGGTGAAATTGTCGGTCGGAGGGATCGCCGATCTGAACAGCTGTCCGTTCCTGTCCGGATATTTTCCCGGCTGCATGTTCAAGGATCCGGAAGGGAAATATTCCGCTGCCTACTATCCGGATATTCTGAAACACAGCGGATTCGATCCGGAAACCGTGATGATGATCGGGGATGAACCCATTCGGGATATGCTGCCGGCACTGCGGGCCGGGATCCGTTACGGGGTCAATATCGACCGGACGCAGAAAGAGGACTGGTTCCGCAAAGATGGCGGCATTTATGTCAGATCCCTGGACGTCCTGACGGAGCTGATGGAAAAACAGAGTCTGTAAATACAAACCAGCGCCAGGCGCGGAAGATTGAGAAAAGGAGATCAGCTTTATGGAATGGCAGGGACATGCCCTTTTGGGACTGCGGGCGGCCGAAGGGCTGCCGGAATGGGAAATCGAAAAACTGAAAAACACCGACATGTCTCCGGAAGCGATCGGGAAAGCTTATATGCCGCCGATCCGGACGGTCCGGGAAAAACTGGGCGCCTATTGTCTGATCCTGGACTGGATCTATCAGGTGGAATTCGCGCATTACGCCCGGCGTCCCAACGGGAGATGGGTCCCGCATTCACCGCTGAAAGGCGCGAACAGTAATTTTTCCTTTACGGCGAACACGGAACTGCTGGCCGATCTGCTGAACCGGATGATCGGGGAACTGAAGGCGGGGAACTGGGACGAGGCAATCTGCCGGGCCGGGGTGCTGGGACACTTCGTGCAGGAACCCTTCACGCCGGGCCATGCCATCAAAAACACGATCTTCCATGAACTTTTTCCCGATCCGGATCCCACGCGGAATATCAAGCTCCACTGGGGATTCGATTCCGCGGGGGGCGACTACCCGCCGCCGAAACCCCAGCTGATGGGCAGAACCGCCGAAGAAGCCGCCAACCGGATTTTCGGCGATATGTACAAAGGATTGAAAAAGGGATACCAGTATATCGAACCGGTCATCCGGTCCGTCTACCGCGGCGACCCCAAACTCGTCCAGCAGGCGATCCTGATGGGACAATCCCGGCTGGCCGCGCTGGCGACCGTTTCGGCCTGGCATACCGCGTTCTGCATTGCCTTCGACCGGTTCGACGAGGAAGAAGTCAAGGCGCTCGAAGGCCTGCGGCTGACGGAGCTTCCTTATTTCGATGCTCATCTGAACCGCTATGAAACGCTTTCCGACGGCTACGTGACGGACGATCAGAACCGGAAATCCCCGATGACGGTCTTCACTCCGGAAGGCGAACGGACCTTTACCGACGGGTTTTCCCTGTACGGGCACGGCTGCGTGAAATATTTCCTGAACCGGGTCTATTCCCGCTTCCGTTTCGGTCTGGCGCTGCCGTCCCGCGTCCTGCGCGGACAGGACGAGCACACCCGTCTGGATTTCACCGTTGAAACCGACGACCATGAAAACACCGTATATTCGGAAGACATTCTTTACAACGGGAAAGTGATCCTCCGGGAAGAAATCCGGGCGGGATTTGCCTTGAAATGGTTCGAGCTGGAAGTCAAGGATGCCGTTTCGCTGATCATCTCCTCCCGGGCGGTTTCCTGGGTGGATGAAGACGGCATTGCGCGGTTCTCGGTGCCGGATCTGGTGATCGTGGAACCGCAGCTGTTCAAATAAGGAACGGCGGAAATGTCCTGCCGGAACCGGTTCCGGCGTTCCGTTTCCCCAACCGATCTCAAAAGCAAGCGAGGCTGATTCGATCATGAATGAACAGTGGATCAATAAAAAAGTGGCGTTTCTCGGAGATTCGATAACCGATAAGATCCATGTCGGGACGGCGAAGAATTACTGGGAATATCTGGCGGAATCCTGCGGGATCATCCCGCTGGTCTACGGGATCAACGGGCAGCGCTGGGGCAATGTCCGCGACCAGGCGGAAAAACTGCTGGCCGAACACGGTTCCGACGTCGATGCGATTTTCGTGTTCATGGGAACCAACGATTACAACGGGTCCGTCCCGCCCGGCGAATGGTTCGTCCTGCGCGAGGAGGAGAACAATTTTCACGGCGTGATGAGGAAGAAAATGCGCCGTCATTTCAATCTGGACAAAACCACGCTGCGGGGCTGCATCAACGACGGCATGAGTTTCCTGAAACAGCATTTTCCCGTGCAGCAGATCATCCTGCTGACGCCGATCCACCGCGGGTTCGCCTGTTTTTCGGAGGAGAATGTCCAGCCGGAGGAATCGTTCCCGAACCTGCTGGATCTTTATACCGAAACCTATATTAATTGCATCAAGGAAGCGGGGAATATCTGGTCGGTGCCGGTGATCGACCTCAATGCCATCTGCGGACTCTTCCCGATGATGGATGAATACGCGCAGTATTTCCATATTGCGGAAACGGACCGGCTGCATCCGAATGCCGCGGGACATTGGCGCATGGCCGAAGCGCTGAAATACCAGATGCAGATGTATCCCGCCTCGTTCAAGGAATCCTGAACCGGGGCTTATTGCCCTTTGTCTTCGGCGGCGATCCCTTCGTCGATGCCGACGGGCCGGTCCTGCCGGTAACCGTCCTTGCAGATCTCGTCGATGTGAAGCGGGATGTTCTGCTTCCGCAATTCATCCTGGACGGCCGCCGCTTTCAGATTTCTGGTATCGGTGCCGGATTTGGCGCACAGTGCGGCCGCCAGGCCGGCGGCCTCTCCGGTCATGGCGCAAGCGGGGATCACACGGTAAATTTCCCAGGCCAGACCCGTGGACCCGATACAGCGTCCGGCGGTGAAAACGCCGCCGGTTTTTTCCGGGACCAGAGCGCCGAACGGAGTTTCCCAGACGGGCCCGGGCCGGCGCCAGTCACCGGCCAGTCCGATCGAACTTTCCCGGAAGCGGGCGAAATCCTGATCGCCGAGTTTTTCCCTGCCGTCGGCCGCAGCGATCTTCCGGAATTCGTTCATGGCGGGCAGCTGGACCGGGAAATGCTGGAAGCGGGTTTTGCCGGAGACATAACTCTGATCGTAATACTCCCGGATGTGACTCCAGCTCCGGCGGATAAAAGCCGATACGCTTTTCCCCCTGAGCGGGCCGCCCGCAAGGTCCCAGTCTTCCTTTTCATGGAGCGTCTTGATATGCATCGTGTCATGGATGTTGTAAAACCTGTTTTCATCGGGGCTGTTCTGGATGAACCAGACGGAGAGCCGGTTCCGGTCGAAGGAAACCGCACCGCCGGCGCCGCGGACCAGATGCGCGCTGCCGGTGGCATCCACAAAACAATCCGCCTCGATGATGCCGTGGCCGGAGATGTTTTCCACTTCGACGGAACGGATGTTCCCGTCCTGATCGGAATTGACCTGGCAAACCGCGGTTTCGAGCCAGAGGTCGACGCCGGCTTCGTTCAACGCCTCATCCAAAGCGAGAACAAACCCGGCCGGGGAAAAATAGCATTCATAACGGTTGCCGCGGGCGTAATTTCTCATGCCGCTGCCGCCCCAATCCGGCGGCAGGTCGTAAGGACTGTATTTCAAACTGCGTTTCAGCAGTTCTTCGGCCAATCCGAAAGTGACCTGATGCCCATATCCGTCGCACAGGGGCAGGTAGACAAAAATCAAGCCGGAAGTGGCCAATCCGCCGATCAGGGCCTGTTTTTCGATGAGGGCGACCCGGCAGCCCCGTCTGGCGGCGGCGAGGGCGGCGG
>JAZUCR010000745.1:0-1630 GCA_045639225.1 Victivallales bacterium | reverse complement strand
ATCAAATTCAATGAAGACCTCCGCGCCGATCTCAAGGCCAGCGGCATGCTGACCCGCGATGCACGCGTGAAAGAACGGAAAAAATCCGGTCAGCCTGGCGCCCGCAAACGGTTCCAGTTCTCCAAACGCTGAACCTTTCATCCCTTTTTTCAGGAGTTTTTCATATTATGGCAGCTATTCGTGCGGCTATTATCGGCGCTTCCGGTTATTCCGGCGAGGAATTGATCCGTCTGCTGATCCGGCATCCTGCCGTCGATCTCAAGATCATCACTTCCCGCAAGGAAGCGGGCAAGAAAGTCTCGGCGATTTTCCCGCGTTTTGCGGATTCGTCTCTTTGTTTTACGGCTCCCGATGTGGCTGAAATCGCCAAAACCTGCGATGTCGCTTTCCTCGCGCTTCCGCATGGTTTGGCCGCCGAATACGCCATTCCGCTGATCGAATCCGGACTGAAGGTCATTGACATCAGTGCCGATTTCCGGATCCGTTCCACGGAAAAATACAAGGAATATTATGCCGTTGACCATCCGTCTCCGGAACTCCTGAAGAAAGCGGTTTACGGTCTGCCCGAACGCTATCGCGAACAGATCCGCAAAGCGGACCTGATCGCCTGTCCGGGCTGCTATCCCACCAGCATCATTCTGCCGACCGCGCCGCTGCTGGCTGCCGGTCTGGTCTCCACGGAAAACATCATCGTCTCCTCGGACAGCGGTGTTTCCGGAGCCGGCAGGAAAGTCGATCTGGCGTATATCTTCCCCGAATGCAACGAAAGCGTCCGTGCCTACGGCGTCGTGCGGCATCGTCACCTGCCCGAAATCGAGCAGGAACTGGCGGCGGCCGCCCGAGTCGGTTCGCTGGGGGTGGACTTCATTCCGCATCTGGTTCCGACCAACCGCGGGATCTTCTCCACGATCATTCTCCGGCCCACGGCGAAATTCTCCGCGGAAGCAATCGCGGCGACCTACGAACAGGCCTACGGCAATGAACGCTTCGTCCGTGTTCTGGAACCGGGGAAACTGCCCGACACCAAGCATGTCACCATGACCAACTCCTGCGAGATCGGTTATGTCTACGATGACCACACCGGCAATCTGATTGTCTGCTCGGTCATCGACAACCTGACCAAAGGAGCTTCCGGTCAGGCGGTTCAGGACATGAACATCCGCTTCGGTCTGGAGGAATCCGCCGGACTGCTGTAAGAGATTCAGCTGATTTGATCGAAAAACTGTTCCCGATGCTGTCGGGGACAGTTTTATTTTTGAAAAGGCAAGCTGTCGAATTGGGAACTGATACCACGGCTGACGGACTGCCAATCCCGTGACTTTGAACTCGCACGCCCAACACCAGAAGCCCGGTACTGCCGGGCGTTCCTATACAACCTATACGGCCTATATGACCTATTCACAACCGTTCGCCGGAACATGTCTCATGCTGCGTCAGCATGTCCCTGCCCCATGCTGACCGATTGCCAGAGTCTCGGTAATCGGTCAGTCCGGTTTTGGAGGACGCGAACATGGGTAGGATGGGTGACATGGGTAAAATAGGTGAGAACGCGCTCTACGTGTGATGGCGAACTGCCAATCCCGTAACTTTGACCTTGCACTCCCCCCACCCGAAGCCCGGCAGAGCCGGG
>JAZUCR010000744.1:0-6862 GCA_045639225.1 Victivallales bacterium | reverse complement strand
GCAAGGAGTTCATCCGTGCCGTCAAAGCGAACACGAATCAGTCCAGGCGAAACCTTGCGAAGGAATGCCTGTTCGCGGGGGTCACGCACCTCGTCGGATTGTCCCTTGACGAAGATGAAGCGGGGGATGCCAAGCCGCGTTGCCTCGTCATATTCGCTTTCCGTGGCCGAAATGCCATCCGCAGTAACGCCACCATACTCGTTGCCGATAATGCCTACATACAGGTCACTTACGGCAAGCTCCGAGAGATAGACCTCATCAGTCCGTTTGTCGGTCGCTGGCACGGCGAATTCAAAAGCGAAAGTGTCAAAGAACCTTGCAAGTTGCGGAGTCGTGGATATAAGTTCCACGATAGCCTTACGCTCGGCTGAAAGTTCTCGCTGTACGCTACTGATGAATATACGGCGAATCATGATTCCTCACTGTGGTTCCACGAATGAAAGCCGATTGAGATTGTCGGCGATTTTCTGATCAAGTTTAACGCCTTTCGCGTTCAGTTCAGCAAGGCGAGTCTTAAATCCAGATATTTTTTCCGAGAACTCCTCCGCAGTAATCGGCACATATTCAATTTTTACATCGAAATACTGGCCAGCAGAAAGGGTGTAGCCTTTCTTTTGGATTTCATCGTGGGTAACAACGACCGAGAAACCATCTTCCGCTTTTTGCTCTATAAAGGTCTCCACGATCTTTTGGATTTCAAAGTCACGGAGCCGTTTGCGCTGGTTATTGCCGTCCTTATAATCTTCTCCGAGTTTGGACGCATCAATAAGGACGACTTTGTCCGCCTTGCGAGAGTTGTCGAAAAAGAGGACAGAAACGTTGGTCCCGGTCGTGGCGAAAACATTTGATGGCATCGACACACACCCATACACGATGTGCTGATCCACAACGCGCTGAAGAATTTTCCCTTCGATGCTCTGCTTTGCCGTAATAAAACCAGTGGGAACAACAATCGCGCCTTTTCCGTTTTCCTTCAACGAGTAGAGCAGATGCTGGATGAAGCAGAGAAAAATCTTCATCGTCGGTTTGTCTGGATTAACTTGCTTGGGCGCGTTGGGAACCCCGGCCCAAAATCGAACCGTATCTTTGGCAACAGCCTCGCGCTCCTCCGGGAAGTCCAGCTTAAACGGAGGATTGGAGATAATGAAATCAAAGTGCCGGATAGAGCCATCCGCATCTCGATGCCCCGGCCGGAGCAGCGTATTGCCTTGAACCACATTTTGAATGGAGTCCGCAAGGTTATTGAGAATGAGATTCAAACGGAGCATCTGGGAAGATTTTTGCGAAATGTCCTGCGAAAAAATGGTGCAGCGGTCTTCGCCGATCCGGTGAGCAAGGGCCATAAGGAGCGTTCCTGAACCAGCAGAGGGGTCGTAACACGTCACGCCGCGCAGATCGTTATCCTTGCCAACGAGAAGACGTGCCATGATTTCCGCAATGGAACGAGGAGTATAATATTCCGCGTATTTGCCGCCGCCGTCCTTGTTGTAATCCTTGATGAGGTGCTCAAACATCGTTGCAAAGAAGTCATATTTTTCGGCGAACATCGGCTCAAAGTTTGCCTTGGGATCGGCGATATGGCGCATCAGGGAGCGGGCAAAATCATCTCGCTTCGTGGGATCGTTTATCGTCGATTTGATAAGCGTCGTGTCGAAAACCGTTATTTTCGTCTTTGAGTCTGTGGCGATGGAGAAGATATCCGCGTTGAGAATTGCGATTTCGTTGAGGGTCGAATCGAAAAGTGCGGAAAAATCGCCCTGCGTCATCGCATTGTAAAGATGCGCGATAGTCTGATGCGGCTTCAGTTTTGGACAGGACGGCGGCAGATAGGTGAACAAATCCTCGACTTCATCCTCGGAGAATTTATCGTATGCGGCATCCCATTTGTCCGCTTTGGAGAGACGTTCCCCATAAATCGGCGCTTTTTTTGCTTCGTGCCCGAATTTGTCATTGAAATATTTGTAAAGGAATACCTGGACAATGATCTTGTATTCGTTCCCGTCATTGCCAAGTCCGAAACTCCCGCACGATTGCTTCAGCGAATCGATGAGTTCCTTCGTGGATTGTTCAGTAATATGATCTGTCATTTGGCATCGCCTTTATTGTTGAATTTTCACATATCAAAGCTCACACTGCAAGTTGCCCGTAGCTCGCGAGGTATTCTTCCGTAATTTGCCGCTGGATGAATTTGCGATCCGGAATAGATGCATTGATCTTCATTTCGAACAGCTTCACGCTGACAGCCCGCAAGACCTTTTGATCGAATACAGGCTGATTACCAAGAATATTCACGTTGTAATAGATCGTCTCATCTATCATATCTTTCACAAGGTTAAGATTCTCCATGATTTCAGTTTCTTTCAGAGAAATAACCGGTTTTTCAGGAGGAATCGTCCGTTTGGCATTTTCTTCGCGGATGCGCTTGTGGATTCTGACAAATTTCTCATCATCCCGATATTTACGTTTCAACATATTGTTTAAACGGTTTATTTCGCGGATTTTTGCCATGACGGTATCCATATAACCGAGTGCATCCTTCGCTTCGGTAACAGTTTGAGGAGCGAACCCGCGCTTGCGGAAAAAAGCCCTGAACTCGTCGACAAGACTTACATATTTTTCCTCGGTGTGGTCAAAGTTCGCTTCAAATTCCTGTTTAACACGCTGGTAATGCTCTCTGAAATCATCAAACAGGAAGCTCAATTCCCCTTGACTTTTTCGGCGGAATGAAAATTCCAGCTGGGACAATGCTTCATTGATGATCCCCGTCACGTCATCGGAATGATCCATCCCTTCCAGAAGGTTGATGCGATCAATACGGTGATTCACCTCCGAGAGCAGTTGCGGTATGGCATCCGGCGCGAGGCTCATGACCTTTGCTTTTAATTCAGCATCCCCGAAACTGCGAACCTGATTCAAAATGGCTTTCGCATCATCAAGGCAACGTCTCAAATGGAGAAGCCGATCCTTGTTCGACTCTTCATCGAGCTGTTTCCGAAAGACTTCTTTGTTTTCGGTATCATAAAGGAAGAGCTCTTCCTTGATCTCCTTGAGCTTCTGGGTTATTTCCTCCGGCGTCACAAGGAGCGCAGCTGCTGGATTTCCACCCTCGTCTTCCTCCTCATTGTTACGGCCATAAACCGCATCATGGAGTTCCTTCAAATATCGGTTATTTGTTTCGGTAAAGTTCTCCATAATGTCAGCGAAATCCACCACATAACCGTAGTGGAAATCCCCGTATGGTCTGTTCACTCGCGTAAGGGCCTGCAAAAGGTCATGTCCGTCAAGTTTCCGGAGGAGATACAAACGTTTCAGCCTCGGCGCATCAAAACCTGTGAGAAGCATTTTATTGACGATGAGGAAATCAATGGATTCTGTTTTTTTGAATTCGTTAATTGATCCCTTGCGTTCTTCCTTGTCTCCCTCGTCGTGGAGAATGAGGACTGCCTTCAACGGTTTTTCACCGGGAGGCAGTTTTTCCGGCCGATTGCGTTCCTCAAAAAGTTTGAAGAGTGCGCGGGCCTGAGGATTTGTTTCGCACACGATCATCCCGCCGACAATGGGGCTGTCTTTCTGGATTCTGAATTTACGGATATCGGCAAAAATATAATCCAGCAATCCATTCAGATAATTCTTGTGTTCAATGATTTTTTCTCTCTTGATATCGGACTTCTTGACCTCCACGCCACCGGCAATTGCAGTGATGATGTCTGAGATTTTCTCGCGATACTCGGTTTCGATGTCCTCACGCATAATTTTCAGCGTATATCCATCGGCAATAGACATGTCGTAGTAGTAAGTGTCGATGTAATCGCCGAAAACGCGCCACGAAGCGCGTTCTTCTGCCAGCAGCGGTGTTCCGGTCATTGCAATTTTTATGGAATCCTTATCGGCTTCCAGTAAATTTGCCAGGAACGATCCACGGGGATTGTAGCCGCGATGAGCCTCATCAATAAAAAATACACGCTGCAAATTTGTTGAGTAACCGCCTTCAATGATGACCGGCGTATGGTCTTCCTTGAATTTTTGGATATTGACAACAATTATTTCAGGTTTTCCGTGGGGATTATACAGAGGCTTGTTGTCCTTTATTTTCTCCATCAAATCATTGCGGCTCTGCACTGTCTGGACCATAAGTCCTCGGGCGGAGAACTCATCCACAGACTGTTCAAGGAGGTCGAGCCGGTCAACAATGAAGAAGAATTTTGCAACCGTATTTTCCTTTGCGAAGAAATCGGTGAGACATTTCACGTTATAAAACGCGAAGGCCGTTTTGCCGCTACCCTGGGTGTGCCAGATGACACCACCTTTTATGCCCGCAGAAAGTTTCGTCTGTAACGCAAACGTCGCAAAAAGCTGCTGATAGCGCATAATATGCTTTTCAAGAGTCTCAACTTTAGTTCCGTCTGCAAGTTCTTGTTTCCGCTCCACATAAGCAAACGCGTAACGCAGGATGAACAAAAAACGGCTGCGCGACAGCATAGAGGTAATGATCCGGTTGGTCGGCGTGCTCGGGTTCAGATTGGTCTTATATTCCGCATCCTCCTTGATCGGAATGCAATTGCGGTGTTTCAGGATCTGCTTCTGAATATCATCGCTTATGTTTGCAGTATAGCCAGATTCACGTAAAATGTTGGGGTCTTTTTCACGAAACACATTGAAAAAGGTTTTCTTCTTTGCTACCGTTGCATAGAAAGCGCCTTGCACCGGAACAAGATTTTCCGTCTCGTATTCCTGATTGTTGGAAAAAATCATCAGTTGCGTAATGTTCAAAAAAGAACGGAATGCCTTATTCCGGAATCGAGTGTTGATCCGCTCTCGCTCGGCAAGAATCCCCTCGTGATTGTTTGGTTTCTTTACCTCAATGAAAGCCAGGGGGAGACCATTCACAAAACAGGTAATGTCCGGGCGGAAGTTATCGTGAGTATCTGGGTTTTCACAAGTGAATTCCGTTGTGCAATGCCAGCTGTTGTTGTCCGGATTTTCAAAATCAATGAAACGAATGCCGCTGGTCTGTGAAATCTGCTGATAAAATTCCCGTCCCAGGTCATCGTTTTTGGCCATCTGAATGACTTTGGTAATATGCTGAGTAATTTCATCGCCAGACATTTCGGGATTGAGACGGGCTAATGCGTCCCGAAGGATTTTCACCAGAATATTGGTGCTCTGGTCGTAGTCGTCCTCATCGATGTTGTCCAGATAAGTGTATCCAAGGCGGCAAAGATGAAGTGCGGCGGGGACCTGAACCCGAGTGTTTTCGTTGAATTTACCGCTCATTTGAGGCCACTCCAAACAACACGACCTTCTGATAGTTTCGAACTATCGGAAGTTCGGGGCGCTTCTTTTCGTCAGCAAAGTTCATGGTTACCTCCGGGAATTTTATGGGCATATCAATCCATTATAATATACCGCGAAAGCCCGTAAAATCAACCATACCTTTCCAGAAAAAAGCACGAAATTGGTTCATTGGTCAACTATCTGCTTATCAAGGAATGCGAAGATGGCAAGGGGCCGAGACGTCGTCTCAGCTGATCCGATTGCTGAGATGGGACGGGAGCCAGCCGACCACGACCTGGTTCGTGTCCTCGTCCCAGAAGAAGTAGATCCGCATACAGTAGCGGTTCTCGTGCCGATTGCCGCGCTCCAGATGGAACTGAAGGAACACTCGTTGTGTGGTTCCGATAGGATAGTTGACGTAGTAGGCATCGCCTTCCTGCCCGGCGCGACTCTTATCGATGGACCCGGAGAAGTCCATGCCGTGTTGGGCGAGTGCATCCCGGAACGCCTTGTCCGTCCCCGTGCCCATCCGGGAATCCCGGTACTCGTTGGCGAGGATCAGCAGGGCCCGGTAAACCATCCCGACCTCGGTATATTCGGCCTTGGACGCCGCCCGCTCCGCGCGTGGAAGCAGGACCAGCCGCCCGGCGAGGTGTTCTTTTACCCATTCGCCCATGACCTTGTAGTTGTCCGGAATCGGGATTTCCTTGTCGGGAGATTCGCCGCTTTGCCGGATCAGGTGCGCCCGGAGAGCATCCAGCTGCAGCCGGAGTGCCGTGTTCTCCTGCTTGTAGTATTCGGCCTCCTCGGTCGCTTTTTCCAGTTCGCCCAGCCAATCGGCGTTCTCGTCTTCCGCCGTCTGAAGTTTCCGCTGAAGCGCGGCGATGTGGTTCTGCATCGCCAGTTCCCGCTCCGGGGCGTTGGCAAGGTGCGCGGCGTGAGCCAGTTCCAGTTCGGCCGCGAGAATCCGCGCGTCCGGCACGAAGTAAAGGCCACTCCAATCGGTCCGGCTGGTGGACGCGACCCGATGGGCGGTGTCGATCAGGAACGCTGTGTAGCCCCGTTCTCCGCGTAGCCCTTCGTAGTTCCAGAACCAGATCTTGTCCTTCAGGTTACACGGATGGTGCGCCGGGGAACCGTTGTCGAAATCGATCTTCGGGAAATAGGTCCGGCAGGCTCCGTCGTAAACGGACCAGCTCTTGCCGACCGCGTCAGTCAGGGCAAATGCGGCCTGAAAACTGATCTGCGCGACAATGGCGTAGCCTTTGACTTTGTCCGCCAGGTAAGCGGCGTTGACCAGATAGCCGGGAGCAGTCGGCGTAAAGCGCCACGCATTCCGGTTTACGGCGGAAATGACGATCACCGGCAGCGATCGGTAAGGGGCTTCCAGCAGAGCCACCAGCTCCGGAACGTCCTCCGGAGTGTTGACGAGCCACAGATTGACTGTAACGGGCCGTCCCTGCGCGAGGAGGCCGCACCCGAGCAAAGACTCGACCAGCGGCAGGTTCGCCTGTAACGCCTTCACATCGGCCCCGAAAGCCGTATCGATCCTCATACCGAAAATCAGCCGGTCATCTTCCCGGACCAG
>JAZUCR010000743.1:0-2242 GCA_045639225.1 Victivallales bacterium | reverse complement strand
CATGGCTCCGATCCGACTTATTCATCTTCCAGCCGCTCCCACGACCAGTTCCAGGCAATGACTTCGGCTGTCGCGGAACTTTTGCGCACACCCTGATGCAGCAGAGTGATCAATTCGGCGATGACTTCGGCGCGCGTGCGTTTCCGGCAGCGCGGACAGGTTATTTCCACATGCCACGGTTTCGTCAGCGGCCGGTGACAACGGTGCGAAAAGCAATGTTGGGCAAACTCGCTGGCGGTGATCAGGATGATCCCCGCCAGGCCGGGCAGCGCCTTCAGCAGCGCTTCGCCCGCGTTGACCAGATACTCCTGCACCGGGCGGGCGGAGGTGCACATGCAGCGCAATGTCAGGTCCGGGAATTTCAGCTCCTCGCCCCGGTCGTCCGGGTGCTTCAGCCGGAACGGGTCTTCCGCGGCGGGCGCGCGCGGCGGCTGCATATATAAGAAGACTTTGATTCCGAATTTCCCGGCGCGCTCGATGAGCGTCCGCATCGCTTCGATGTGTCCGGCGCAGTCCGTCCCCAGTTCCGGAAACGGCTGCACCCGGACCAGATGATGCAGAATGCCGTGGATCCAGACGGCGTTGAACCCCGCATCGGCGATCTGTCGCAGTTCTTCGTCCGTGTAGACGTGCAAGGCGGTCAGCGTTTCGTCGTTGTCGCCCGACGGCAGCTGTTCCGAACCGAAACGGCTGCGGCTGGAACGCCATATCCTGTATTCCATAACCATCTCCTCCTGCGGACGGCTCCGTTCCGGCCGCGTTCAATCCTGCGCCTGCGCGGAAGGCGTTTCCTTTTCGAGCGCGGCAAACCTGGCTTTGTCGCTCAGCGACACATTGCCTTCGACCTGACCGTTGTCCAGCGGGTCGATCTGACGTTTTTCCAGATCGCGGAACAGCCGGAACAGGCCGATGGCGCCGCCGATCCCAAACCAGAATACCGATACGATGCTGAACAGCAGCGGCACGGCGATGATCGTAATGAAGAAATAATGTCCCCACCATGCCGTCGGCCACGGCGCGATCCAGTTCCAGATCACGACGCCGACAAAGGTCAGCAGAAAACTCCAGACAAAACTTTGGAGAAAGAGCGTCCATGCTATGATTTTGTCGCCGCGCGTGTAATCGGCGGTGATCCCCAGCAGACTGCTGAAAATATTGCGGAACGAAAACCGGAATTCGGTCTTTTCCTCGCCGTCCACATTGTATTTGCCGCGGTGGAGCATGCAATCCAGATTGAACGGCTCTTTCATGGTGAAATAGGATACCGCGCAGTACAGGAACAGCGTGAAAAGCGAAATCAGAAAGAACATTTCATAACTGTTGATCGGGAATTTCACCGGGTCCATTTTCCAGACGATATAAGGATCAAACGGTCCGGAGACGGTTCGCAGAAAGCGGTCCATTCCGTCTACATAATGATGCTTTTTCAGAAACGGATAGATCATGTCCGCCCAGTTGCGCTGGGCAAAGATCGCCGCCACCGACAGCACCATGCCCGATATGAGCGAACTGAACGCCCCCGCGCTGGTGCCGAAACGGCTGTAAAGCCCGAAGAGCATCACCGGCGCACAGCCGCCCAGCCACAGCGATGTGGCGATCATGACGAACAGCTGGATATAGTCCATCTGCGCCAGATACATCGAGCCGAGAACATAGATCGCGCCGATCGCGACCGATACGATGCGCAGCATCCGCAAGTGCTGCCGGAAGGTGAACGGTTTTTTCCGCAGCGGCAGGATCACGTCTTGCGAAAATGTGACCGCCGAACTGAAAATGCGCGTGTTGTCCGTGGAGATCATGGCCAGGATCATCAGCAGCAGAAACAGTCCCAGCATCCCGCCGGGCAGCAGGTTGCGCATGGAGACGGCAAGCATTTCCTGATGGAACAGCGTCCGGTATTGCAGATAGGCCGCGTTGCCCCCGGCTTCGCCGCGCTGTCTGACCAGTTCCCGATGCGCGGTTTCCAGCATGGGCGTATCCAGATTGTGTTTTTCCGACAGCGGCGCGTCCCGGCCGATGACGTGGTCCTGCACGGGCACCGCGGCGACCGCGGTATTGAAATCCCTCCGCGCCGCGGGGTCGGCGATCAGTTCTGCGGCGACCTGACTGGATATCTCGTTGCGGATGGCGTGGGCCTCGGAGGCAAAATTGCGGTGGTTGAGCAGGACGATCAGCGTCAGGGCCACCAGTACATGCAAAATGGTCGTAATGTGTTCGCGCCAGGCGCCCAGCACGCCCGACA
>JAZUCR010000742.1:0-7249 GCA_045639225.1 Victivallales bacterium | reverse complement strand
TGTTCGTCAGACCGGGATTTCGCTACGGACTTCTTTCAGATTCCACCTCGCGGTGGACACCCTTGTCTTTCGCTCACAGTTCCTACTGACAAGCCTGTATCGAATTTTCATCGACTAGTCAATGAGCATGCCGCGCATACTCACCGGCGCGGGACCGGGCAATCCGCCCGGATCCCGCGATTCCTCTTGCCAGGTAAACCCGTTAAAAAAATTTTGCATTATTTATAATTCCGGCACTTGCATTTTTAATTTTCTGTGGTATCTTTAATGTTACCATGATCAAAATTTCTATTTGGAAAAGAATAAGTTATGGAACCGACTATTGACTATCGGAAATTGAATCCGGACCGCAAATCGGGAGAGCCGCTGCACCTGCAGCTGCATCACTCGCTGGTGCGGGAGATCCGTTCCCTGCCGCCCAACCGGCATGTGGCGCTGATGCCCGAACGGGAACTGGCGCTCCAGCTGAAACTGACCCGCCGCACCACCCACCGGGCGTATGAACAGCTGATCGCAGACCGTCTGGTGCGCCGGATGCCGGACAAATCGCTGGTGGTACGTTCCGATGCCCGGACCCGGATCACCGGCGCCTATCCCGTGATCGGCGTACTGATCGCAGTGGATATCGTCAAACTGATGGAACAGGACAACCGCAGAATTGTGCCCTATCTGGAAGGGTTGATCGGGCGCAGTTCGCAGCGGAAGATCTCCTGCATCATGCTCCGCGCGCCCGATCCAAGCGCCTCGCCGGAGGAAATCGAAGCGTTTGCCGAAGAACATTTCCCCCGGCTGTGCGGACTCATCCATCTGGGCGGCCTGGGCGAAAATATGACCGGCGATCCGGTTCTGGAGCAGATCCTCCGTCATACGGAAATTCCGCAGGTATGCCTTTCCGGCAGTGTCCCGAATGCCAATACCGGTTCGGTCTACGCCGATCCGGCAGCCGGACTGGATGAATTGTGCCGGACTTTGAAGGAACGCGGCTTCCGCCGGGCAGGTGTTATCGGAAATCAATTCTTCCCGCAGGTATTCCGTTATGTGGCGGCCAACCGGCCCGATGCCATGCGCGAAGCATTGAAACGGAACGGACTGGAATGCAGGTATGTGCTCCGGGTCGACCAAAACACGTTCCGGGAACAAATCACCGCTGTCCTGACCGCGCCGGACCGGCCCGACGTGCTGCTGTGCCATGACGACCGGATGGCGCACCAGGTCATGGAAGAAGCCGCCCGGCTCGGGATCGCCGTGCCGGACGATCTGGCCCTCGCCGGATACGACTGCAAGCAGGACGATCCTTTTCTGGCCAGCGTTTTTACCGATCCGCGCAGGATTGCCGGGAATGCAGTCGATATGGTGATGGAACATTTTGAAAACGGCATATCCGAGGACAACAGCATCGGGATCCTGCCGACTCATTTTATCGACGGCATCAGTTTGAAAAAACCGTTAAATTTGGGGAACAGTCCGGTTCAAGTCGATCATTATCCGAAAAGTCTGAAAAATATTAAATGAAAGGAATTCCTATGAATCATTCTGAAGAAGGAAAAACGCTGGGATACGGGACAGCACGTTTCACACTTATAGAACTGTTAGTCGTGATTGCGATCATTGCGATTCTGGCGGCCATGCTTTTGCCGGCTTTGCAAAAGGCGCGTGACAGAGCAAATGGCATTGGCTGCACCAGCAAGCTGAAACAACTCGGAACAGCAATCCAGAGTTACGTCAGCGATTACAAAAGCTATCTGCCGCTTTACACAGCAAATTTCCAAGGGACCGGCAGTACGGGGGATACGACGCCTATGGATTGGCCGATTTCGCTGGCGCCATATCTTGCCGTCGATATAAATAAAACGGCGCCAAAGCCTTATACCTGTGCGTCTGATTTATTCCCTTCTACGCTCACGTATGTCAGAAGACAGCCGACCCGAAAAGGTTACCGTCCCAGTTTCTTGTATAATCAAACCGCAGGCTATATCAGCGGTAATGGTTACTGGCGGGTTCCATGCAAAATAACCAGAATCGTATATCCGGGCAAATTCATTGTCATGAGCCATGTTCCCCTGCGCCGGGCATGCCAGGTGACCTGGTTCAACTGGAGCAATAATTCTTACCGGGTGGAGGCATTGACTTCCAATGCCCACAACAACGCAGGGATCTATACTTATTCCGACGGACATGCAGCTTCCATGAAAATACCAGACCCGGCCGTCATCAACGGATCCAGTGACTACAAAATATACTTTTACCCGAATGGAAAATCTTTTGAATCGGGGCCTATTTACTGAACTTGAAAACCATACTCGCGACCGGAACAATCACTTGAGGAGAAACAGAAAATGAACAAAATCTTCCTTACTATTTTATTGACGACAGGACTGCTGTCGGCTTCAGAAATTAAAATTGCAGAAAACGGAAAAGCCTGTGTCGGCATTTTGATCCCTCCAAATCCCCGGCCAATAGTGAAAGTCGCGGCATCTGAACTTGCCATGTATCTCAAAAAAATCACCGGTGCGGATTTTACGATAGACGAAAAAAGCACCTTCAAAAAAAATATCAGACTCGGTTTCTACAAACCGGATGAAGTTAAAAACATTGATTTTTTCATCCGGAGCACGGAAAAAGGGATCGATATCTCTGGAGCCGACACCGATTCCACGAAATCCAGCTGGTTTTACTATTATTATGACTGCGATGAAAAGGGAACGCTGGTCGGGGTGTATTATTTCCTTGAAAAACTCGGAGTCCGCTGGCCGACTCCGGCTGACGAATTTATACCTGAACAGAAAACGCTTACGGCAAAAGATCTCAACATCCGCTTCAAATCCGAGCTGCCGTTCCGCCAGACACCGACTTCTCCATACCGTTTCATCTCCTGGCCGGACGGCAGGGAATATGTTTCAAACAACAATGATTTCATGCGCTGGCTGGTCCGTCTCGGCGGCTCCACCCGTTCATACGTCGCCGGCGTCCATTCTGAAACGCCGCTCGGCTTTTGCCGCGATCCTCAATGGCTGGCCGACAAGACCCGGCTGCAGATGCAGAAAAACGGCGAAAGGAACAAAAATTATACCTGCTGGACCCATCCGGATGTGACAAAAGCATGGACGCGCGCCGCAGACGGCTATTTCAGCGGACTAACTCCGGTACAGGCTGGATTCAAATACGCTTCTCCCGGTTATCTTGACTCGTCATGGCCTTTCCCGTTTTTCATCAAAGACGAATTCATGATCGAACCCAAAGACAATGATTTCACCAACAGCGGCAAATGTTACTGTGAACGCTGTCAGGCGTTCCGCAAAAAGCATCCCTGCAAGGATGAATCCGAGATCATGTGGCGGGTAATTGCCGACGTCGCCAGAAATATCAAAGCAAAACATCCCGGCAAATACATTACCACGCTGATATATCCTCCCAAGATGGAAATTCCGAAGATCGACCTGCCGAACAACATCAAAGTGAAAATCTGCGCCAGCGGCCCCAAAAGGATTCTTGATCCGCGGAAATTCGAAAAGGAACTTAAGGATATTGGCGACTGGCAGAAAAAAACCGGCAACGGAGTCTCCCTTTACACCTATCATTGCATCTGTCATGGACTGGGCATGTCACAGTTGGTGGAGTATTATCCCGCACTCATCAAAAAATATGCGCAGTCGATACGCGGCAAAGCTCCCGGAATGTTTATGGAGTCCAAAGATTACAACTTCACACGCTTGTTGCCGGACATCTATTTTTTCCACCGCTTCATGCGCGAACCGGATCTGGATCTTGACCAGGAGATTGATGAATATTACCGTTTGCTTTACGGGCCCGCTCATGAGGAGGGAAAGAGGTTCTGGAAATTGCTTGAAAACGTTTTTGCCGCTTTCTGGAAAAAGACTGCCGAAAACGACAATCATTCGCTGGTAACGCCTTGGAGCAGGGCAAAACGCAGTGAACATGTCAAAGTCCTCTGGGAACAGTTCTATACTGCCGATTTGCTTGCAGACCTTGGACAATTGATTTCCAGCATGGAAAAGAAATGTGCCGGCACAAAATATGAAAAAAATGTCAGGCTGCTGAAGAAATATGTTTACGACGGACTGGTTTCGGAACGCAACCTCGAAGTAAACCGCGATGAGATCAGAAAAAATCTTGTGGTCAACGGCACCACGGTCAAGAGTTGCCCGGTTGATGCGGAATGGAAAAACATTCCGTCCAACAAATTGATCGCCATGAAAAAATATGTCGAATTAAAAGCGAACGGAAAAATCCGGATCGCAGCAGATGAGGCAAACATCTATTTGCGTGCAGAGTTCGCCGAACCATATATGCAGACCCGTCAGAACCGCATCCGCCGTTCAGGAAACGGCGCCGTGTGGAAAGATGATTGTGCCGAGCTATATTTCTATTCACACGAAGCTGGTAAAATTTGGCATATCATCATCAACAGCCGAGGGGCGTGGGCGTCTCGTTTTTACAACATCAAAACGAAGAATTGGGCATGGAAAATGATCCCCGGCGGCATTATGAAAATCTCGCAGCTCAAACGAGGATGGATACTCAACTGCAATATCCCGCTTAAACAGATCGCCCCGGAAGGCGGTGCATTGAAATTCAACCTGATCCGGGAAAGAAGGAATAAAAAGATTACCGCGCAGGAAACCAGCTCCTTGTCTCCGTTGATATCATATTACGCGCGTTCCGATTTTGATAATTTTGCCCAATTGATCTTTTCCGGACCATCGGGAAAGCAATGACAGCATCTGTGGGAAAGCTGATCTGAAATATCTGGATTCCGCTGTTTCCCTGTCCGAATGGGGCGTAAATGGCGGATTCACTGCTGTTGTATAATTTATCGGTTCCGCAAGCCGCTGAACGCCCACGGCAAATGGAAACTGCAGGTCCGCGAAGCCCTGACCTCCGCGACCAAAACGGCGGAGCTCCCGTAAATCACCGGCGAGGCGATCGACCGGCTGACCCGCGAATGATCCCGGAAAACCAGGGAGATTCATTGCAATGTTTTTTCAAACCGGTTCTTGACCTTTCGTGCTTGAGGGTTTATGTTATCCGGAGAAAAGTTACCGTAACCCCCTGCTTCCGGGATGATCCGGGCAGGAGGCGGAATCAAGATGGAGATTGGTCATGAAACTGGATTTCCGCATCGAATGGGGATATCAGATCCTTTATTCGCGCCGGCACTATCACCCGCAATATATCTGGGACGGTCATCTGGACTGTGAAAAGGGACGGCTCGAGAGCTTGAGCCTTTACCATTATCCGCGCTGCATTTCCGGTCCGGTCAACTCTCCGCGGGAGACCCCGCTGGCCGGAAATTCGTGGCAGGAGGCCACCCGCCGGGCGCTTTCCGGACTGCACGTGAAGGCCGAGGCCGAACCGGATGCGGTCTTCCATCTGGTGACCGCCAGCGGCAATTTCGACTTCACCGCGCGGCAGATCGCCGAAGAGGGCCGGATCGTCTTCGACGTCGGTCCTAAATACGGTAATTGTCACGTCACGGTCATCCGCACGGGATACCTCTGGTTCCGTCCGGCGCCGCGCGACGGAGAAACCGGACGGGACGCCGAAGACCTGCCGCTGCCGGTGCATGACTGGCAGCGGATGCGGTCGGCCTGGCTGGAGCCCGGCGGAACGGTACGTTTTTCCTGCGATCTCACGCAAGACGGCGAACAGATCTTCCATCTGATCGCCATGGGAGCGAACCATTACGATCCGGAGACCGAAAATGTGGTCTGCGACACTTTCCCGATGGTCCTGAAATGCGACGGACGGACCGTTGCCGAATTCAAGCATTATTTCCGCAAACATTACGTCGTGCAGATCCTGGAGGATGTCTGGGCGCGTTTCCAGGCCGCCGCCGGGACGCATGAATTCGAACTGGTCAACGCCAATCCGCGTTTCCCGCTGCTGATCAACCGGCTCAGTTTCATTCCGTCCCGGATGCAGGCGGAGGAACTCGTGCTGCCGCGCTGGGTGATCGCCGGCGAAAAGATGTTCGGCCGGATCCATCACTCCGGCGAACCCGTGACCTGTGAGGTGAAATACGCCGGGAAGGTTCAGAAACTCGAGCTGGAGTCCGGCTGGAATGAATTTCCGTTCACTTTGGACGAACCCGGACAGAATGTCGAATTCGTCACCGATACCGGACTTTGCGGCACGGTTGCCGAAGTCTGGTCCGTTCCGGCGGAAAAACATCCGCTCATGGTCGGCAGCGACCTGACTTCCGTACCGCACGACGACAGCGGCGAAATGGAATGGCTGCTGGATTATATGAACCGCACCCGGATGGGCAATCTGATCGTCATCCGCAGTCATCTCTTTCAAGATTACGCCGGCAAGCAGAAACGGGACCCGGATGATGCGCTGCTGGAGAAATGGGGAAAATACTGTCTGGAACACCGCATCTATGTGGAAGCGGCCACGGATTACGAAAGCGGGACACTCGCGAAAGCGGCGGGTGAGATGATGCACGCCGCCGGCAAGCACGAACTGACCGGCCGGCTCTATGCTTTCGATCCCGATCATGAACTGCGTCCCGAAAGCATGCGGGAAGCCGCGGAAAATTACGTCGCGTTCCTGCGTGAAAAAACCGATGAGATGCACCGTTCCGTGCAGCGGGTCGGTCTGGGCGACGCGTCCGGCGGACAGCGTTACTGCTATCAGGGCGGAGTCGATTACATCCGGGCGGAGACCATGGTGCCCAATACCATGCATCTGTGTTCGCTGGCGCGCACGGCCAGCGAGGCGATGTCCGACGGCACCTGGGGAGTCCATATCGCCACCCAGCATGCCATGCAGCCGTATTTCATCAGCCAGCTCGGACTTTTCTTCCTCTCGCTCTATCAGAGCTGGATGATGGGCGCCAATATGTTCTACGAGGAAGACAGCCTGTTCGTGATGTGGAAAGAGGAACGCCAGTGCTGGGATGATGCCCTGACACACGGCAAACGGGATATGCTCCGGGACTTCTATCATTTCATCATGACGCATCCGCGGCAGGGACATTCCTGCCGTCCGATCGCCTTTCTGGAAGGGCGTTATGCCGCGCCGTTCAACGGTTTCGTCTGCGGCGGGGAACAGGATCCGCATTATTCGGTATGGGGTCAATTCGGGCGCAAGCTGCCGGAATGGGGACACGCCCAGCCGGAGAAATGCCGTCAGCTGCTGGATGTGCTGATGCCGGGCTGTCTGACCCACCCCCTGCGCCAGAGATATGACAGGCAGCGGCACTTTTTCGCCGGAACGCCGTTCG
>JAZUCR010000741.1:0-5271 GCA_045639225.1 Victivallales bacterium | reverse complement strand
CCTCGGACACGAGGCGTGCGGTGTGGTCGAGGAAGTCGGTTCCCTGGTCCGCGATTTCAAGCCGGGCGACCGGGTCATCGTTTCCGCCATTACGCCCGACTGGGGCGATATCAACAGCCAGCGCGGATATGCCATGCACTCGACCGGCATGCTGGCCGGCTGGAAATTCTCCAATTTCAAGGACGGCGTTTTCGGCGAATATTTCCACGTCAATGAAGCGGATGCGAACCTGGCGCTGCTGCCGGACGGCATGGATCCCGGCGTAGCGACCATGGTCTGCGACATGATGCCCACCGGATTTCACGCGGCGGAACTGGCCGACGTTCAGTTCGGCGATGATGTGGCGGTCATCGGCATCGGCCCGGTCGGACTGATGGCGGTGGCGGGCTGTGCGATGCGCGGCGCGGCCAATATCTACTGCGTCGGCACCCGCGCGAAATGCCGCGAGGTCGCGACCGCTTACGGCGCCACCGGCTTCCTGAGCTACAAGGACGGCGATCTGGCGGAACAGATTCTGGATCTGACGCACGGCAAGGGCGTGGACCGCGTCTGCATAGCCGGCGGCACGGTCGATACTTTCGACGAAGCGATCCGCATGGTCAAGCCCGGCGGCATTGTCAGTTCGGTCAATTATCTCGGCAGCGGCGATTACATCAAGATCCCGCGCATCGAATGGGGCTGCGGCATGGGACACAAGCAGATCCGCTGCGGCCTGATGCCCGGCGGACGTCTCCGCAGTGAAAAACTGGCCGCGCTGGTCACCGCCGGACGCGTCGACCCGGGTCTGATGCTCACGCACAAATATCACGGCTTCGACCACATGGAAGAAGCTCTGATGATGATGCGTTCCAAAGCGGTCGATCTGATCAAACCGGTCGTCTATATCGACTGAACCGCAAACGGCAATCTTTGAACTCGCCCCGTCGGATCATCCATTTTCCGGCGGGGCAGTTTTTATTCGTGCGTCAGCGAAGGATGACCTGACCGGGATTGGAAGTCCAGTTGCTGCCGAGCCAGCCGGACATGCGGTCGGTGTAATAGGTGACCAGGCGGAAATCGTAGCGTTTGAGTTTTTCGGCATGCCCGTCGATAAAGGTCACGGCGAATCCGCGATGCCGCTTGTCTTCCACCGGGGTGGTCCGCTGCGTGTAGTTGTCATGATCGGAATCGACGGGGATGAACATTTCGGTTTTGGTTTCCTCGACCAGAATGATCCGTGCCGTGCTGATCCGGCAGCGGGCCAATTCATTGGTCCGCCAGGAGGTGCGCCGGTTGTCGGCGCGCGCATACGGCTCGTGGGCATTGAACGAGTAGGAAAATTCGCGTTCCTGATCGGAACGGCATTTGAAAATTGTCCTGGGCGCCTTGTGCTGGATCCGCAGCGCATTGGTCCAGCCGACGCCGCCGGTGTCGGGATCGACCTTTTCCCATTCCACCACGCCTTCCGGCTGGGGATAAAACCCGGAACTTTCGTCCGCATACAGGAGCAGGTAAGTGCCGATCTGCTTCATATTGCTGACACACCGCATTCCTTCGGAAGCCGCTTTCACGCTGTGGAGCGCCGGGAGCAGCAGAGCCGCCAGGATCGCAATGATCGCGATCACGATGAGGAGCTCGATCAGCGTAAAACGCCCAGTCGTTTCACGCTTCAAATATGAAATATGAGATATGAAATATGAGTTAAGAGCAGTCTTCCTGTTCATCATGATTCTCCTTTCCTGACGGATCATGAAACTTTGGTGAAACGGCCGTTCGTCTCTTTCAGCAGAAGCGCCATGACCAGCGAGATCACGGAAAGCAATCCGAGGAACCCGAACAGGACCAGATAGGATTCCCGCGAATAGATCTCGATCCCGTTCCGGAGTTCCGGCGGAAAAGCCCGCAGCAGAAAACCGACGGCATTCCCGAGCACCGCCAGCACGATATAAGCAATGAAATTGTTCATTGCGATCATGGCTCCGGTGATCGACGGGTCATTGGTCTCCTGAATGATGGAAATGAAAACCGGACCCATCGAGGAGGTGACGGCCAGCAGGCTCAGCAGGGGAAAGATCCAGTGACTGCGGCAGTCGAAGAGGATCATCAGGATGATGCAGGCGAAGACCGCGACGGAAATGAATCCGTTCAGCAGACAAGGCGGTTTGCGCCGGTTGCCGAGCAGCTTGCTCAGGAGGGCGGCAAGAAAACTCGAAACGGCGCAGAATCCGCCGAGGATCGAAACATACATGGCCGCACGGCCGGAACTGATCAGACAGAAATCCTCCATGAATTTTTTGCCGATCACGGTCTGCAGCACGTAATACAGCGCAAATGAGAGCGCGTTGAAGATGAACAGGATCCGATTATGCCGGATCCGTAAACCCGGGCCGAAATTTCCCAGCCGGATCGGACGGTCTTTCCGGACCGGCGGAAGTTTCAAAGTCGAGCCCGAAAAGCCGAAGCCGGCATAAAACAGGAAAGCCAGCGCACCGGTCAGCAGCAGCGCCCCCGTGAAACCGAAGCCGCCGATGCATCCCTCCAGCGGAGCGCCCGCGGCAATGCCTCCGAAATAGCCGATCATCAGGAAAAGCGCAATGACCATGGAATAATTGCGCGGGAAGGCACGGCTGATCTCCATGACCATGGAAAGATAGATCGTGCTGGCGCCCAGACCCATCAGAGCCCGGATCAGGTAAAGCACCGGGAGCGAACGGAACAGCGGGAAGAGCAGCGATCCCAGACAGAAGAGAAAACCGCCGGCCAGAATCGTCCGGATGCCGCCGTAACGGTCCAGAAACAATCCCACCAGCAGCTGGGAAACGGCATAGACATACATGAAGGACGCGCCCAGCGCCGTGATGTAAGGCGCGCCGGCATGAAGATTTTCCTGCAGCTGATTGAAAACCGTTCCGGGAATGGCCACCCGCTGCAGATTGGCAAAAAAATACAGTCCGGTTCCGCAGATCAGCAGAAAAAACACCCGGTATTTCCGGGCCGGCAGCAATTTACTCATCGTCGATCGATCCATTCATTATTTTGCTGTCCGTAATATAACACTGTTATTCGACGTTTTCAATCCGGGCTCCGAATGCGAAATCGAATCTTGCAAAAAATCAAAAACGGGATTATATTGATGCCATGGCGGCCCCGGACATTTTCCGATTCGGGCGGACCAGGGCTTTTTGACCGTTCATTTTTACTGAATCATATTACCAGAAAAGAGGATTTGCATGAAAGAAGATCTGAGAAAAATCATCTGGACCTACGGCAGCCACGAACCCATGTCCATGTATCTGCGCGGACGCAGGTTGTGGACCGCGGGACTGAAAGGCGGCGCCCTGTGGGCGGGCAAATGGCATGCGGATTACGACAGCGAGGAGAATGTGAAGAAAATGGCCTCGCTCGGCCTGAATTTTCTGCTGAGCCGGTTCTACAAGGGGATGGGCTGGGAGTTCGAAAAAGCGGATTTCCCCAACGTGCAGCGTTTCGTGGATCACTGCCGCAAATATCAGATCCGCACGCTGGGATATGTCCAGTTCGGTTCACTCTATTTCGAACATCTCAAATATGAGATCCCGGATGTGGAAGACTGGGCGGCGAAACGGCCCGACGGGACTCCCGTGCCGTATATCGACGATGACTCCTTCTATTACCGCTGGATGCCCTGTCTCACGCAGGAAAAATATCTGCAGTATCTGGAAAACATCCTGACCATCGGGATCCGGGAAGGAAAATTCGACGGATTCCTGCTGGACAACTGCCTGGGTTCCGCCTGTTACTGTCCCCGCTGCAAAGCGAAATTCCGGGAGTATCTGCGGGAAAACTGCTGTGCGGAAGAGTTCGGGCTGCCGGGTTTCGATTTCGTTGAACCGCCGACCGAGGAAGCCTGTCAGGCGCCGGAATGGGAAGATCCGGTTCTGATCGCCTGGAAAAAGTTTCAGGCCCAGCTCCATTACAAGGCGTTCAAGCGTCTCCAGCTGCATGTGAAAAAACTGGCGCCGCAGCTCTTGTTCACCGCCAATGTGCCGGCCATCCGGCGCATTTCCGCTTTCCGGCACTGGGGTCAGGATTATTCCCTGCTGGCGGACTGTTTCGACTTCGTCATGGACCAGAACGGCAATGAACCGATGGTGCTGGACAACGGCGCCGTCATCAGCCGCGTCCGCTGCACCATGATCGGGGAAGCGCTGAACCGGGATCTGTTCGTCAATACCGACGGCGGAGCGGAACCTGAAACCACCCGGCCGGAAGTCTATGCCGCCAGTATCATGGATGCGAAAGTCTTCCAGAGCGTGGTTTCCGACCGGATCATCATGACCCCGGAACGCAACGGCGTCCCGCGCTGGAAACTTTATCCGGAAAGAGAACGCGCTCTGGCGCAGTTCCGGAAAGTCTCCGAAAAATTCGACCGGGAATTCTACGCGCCGAACTACGCGCCGGTCGCTCTGCTTTATTCTACCGTTTCCCAGCAGCTTTCCACGGATTCTTTCCTCGCTCTGCTTTCCGCGGAAGAAGTGCTGCTGCGCAAACACATCCCGTTCCGGCTGATCGTGGGACGCGGAGAGGGGTTCGAGGTTCCGGACTCCTGCAAGGACCTGCTGCTGTTCGGGGCGAGATGCCTGAGTGAAAAGGATCTGGAGTCCCTGCAGGGATTCCTCCGCCGCGGCGGCCGCGTGATCGCCGATGAAATGGCGGGCGACTGCAATATCGAAAACCGTCAGTATCCGGAAAATCCGCTGGCCAATATGCCGGGGGTCGAGCGAGTGAAATGTCTGAAAACCAACGTTCTGAATCCCGACTGGCGCTTCGAGGTGCTGCTGCCGGACAATCCGGAGGTCGTGCTGGACCATCTCTCACCGCTTCCGTTCACCATTTCCGCACCGGAAACTGTGTTCATCCGGGTCAATGAAACGGCGGAAGAGTATATCATCCACTTCATCAATTACACCGCCGCCCCCTGCGCCGGTGTTCAGGTGGAACTTGCCGAAGCGGCTGCCTCCTGCCAGTTTGCGGATTTCGAAACCGGGGAATGGCAAACGCTGGCGGGAGGAAAACGGATCGATCTGCCGGTTTTCATCTCGTGGAGTGCAGTGAAGTTCAAAAAGTGACTCCATCTGAAAGAACCGCCGGGAAGCTTCAAGTTTCCCGGCATTTTTTGTCCCCTTTAGGACAAAAAAACTACCGGCTATGCCGGTAAGTAAACGAAAAAGCTTTAGCTTCAGGTGGCAAAAAGAAGCCTCTTGGATTAAATTATGATGCTGGTTCCGCAACCGCACCCTAAAACAATCCAAG
>JAZUCR010000740.1:0-17502 GCA_045639225.1 Victivallales bacterium | reverse complement strand
CGGCACCGGCTGCGGTTTGTGGATATGGCCCAGCGCGCCGTAGGCAAAGCCCTGCGGCAGTTCTTTCACATTCAGCTCATCCAGCGTACCGACCGTTTCATATTTGGAATTGTCCTGTACATCCTCGCTGACCGCGAATGTGCTGCCCGTCGCGTAAAAATGTCCCATCGCCAGGATCGGAATATCCCGGCCCGCCCGCTGCGAATCGGCCAGTTTGTAGACTTCCTGATAGTGGTTGATGATGCCCTGATTCAGTTTGGCCTTTTTATCCTGGGCAGTTTCCCCTTCCGGAACGTTGGCACGCACATCGCGTTCCCGCAGGAACGGGACCGCGCAGACATACGCCGCCGGATCGTCTTTCGAGCCCAGCGCGATCACTTCCTGGGACAAGTCGTTCTGATCGACTCTGCCGATCACGTGGATATTCATCCGGCGGAGCAGTCCCTGCGGCGCTTCGAGAAAATTGGCGTTGTCGTGATTTCCCGCAATGGCGATGATCTGCCGGCAGCCTGCTTCCTGCAGGTCCATCAGGAAATCATAATAAAGGTTCTGCGAATCGTTCGACGGCGTTCCACTGTCAAATACGTCACCGGCAAAAAGTGCCGCTTCGATATGTTCCGCTTTCACTTTCCCGGTCAGAAAACGGAAGGTTTTTTCAAATTCTTCGTGCCGGCGCTGATTGTCCAGCGTGCAGCCCAGATGGATGTCGCCGATATGCAGGATTTTCATTTGTGTGCAGCTCCCTGAATAATGATCTTTACCTGTATATAACGCAGTTCAATATAATCTTTTTTCCGCAAAAATCAATTTTTTCAAATTTTCATCATCGGGAAAAATGGCCGAAACCCGCATTCCGGGATTGAAAGAGTCCGCCCGGCAGAGTAAATTACCTCCAGCCAAGACTATCAAGGGAGAGAATATGATCATACAAATCGACCGGAACCGGTGCGTCAAATGCGGCTCGTGCGTGAAAGACTGTATCGTGGAGATCCTCAAACCCGGCGCGGACGGCTTTCCCGCCGTGGCGCCCGAACTCGAACGGTATTGCCTGAACTGCCAGCATTGTCTGGCGGTCTGTCCCCGCGGTGCCGTGACCTGTCACGGCGTGACTGCCGAACAATGTCCTGTTCCGGGTGTTTTGCCCGAACCGGAAAAGATGTTCGACCTGATCCGGCAGCGCCGGAGCATCCGCCAGTTCGAAGATGAAAATCTGCCGCCGGAGGTCATGAAAAATCTGAAAGATTCGCTGGCTTGGACTCCGACTGGATGCAACGACCACCGCCTGTTTTTCCGGATCATCGAAGACAAAGAGGAAATGGCGTTTTTCCGCACGGAGATGAGCCGGATGCTGAAACTGCTGATCCGGACCGGGATCATGCGGCTGATCTACCCCAAATACAAACGGTATCTGCAGGAGATCATGAACGGCAAGGATGTGGTGTTCCGCAATGCTCCGCACCTGATCGCGGCGGCGACGCCGAAAGACGCGCCCTGCCGGGAAGCCGATCCGTGGATCGCGCTCAGTTATTTCGATCTGCTGGCGCAGAGTTACGGCGTCGGCACCTGCTGGTGCGGGTTCGGGGTGCATGCGTTCCGCTGGAATTCCCGCCTGCGAAGCCGTCTGGAGCTGCCGCGCGGATATAAGATCGGTGCAGTCCTGCTCTTTGGCAAACCCGCGGTAACTTATCCCCGGGCCACCCGTCCGGCGCAGTTCGAAATCAAATAACTTTTTACAGATATTTTATATCAGGAGGGACAACCCATGAAAGCGATCATTATCGGCGGCGTGGCCGCGGGTGCGAGTGCGGCTGCACGGCTGAGAAGACTGGATGAACACGCACAGATCATTCTGCTGGAAAAAGGCAAATTCATCTCGTATGCAAATTGCGGTCTGCCGTATCATCTCGGCGGCGTGATCCCCGACCGCGACGACCTGCTGGTCATGGAACCGGAAAAATTCCATTCCTGGTTCAATATCGAAGTCCGGACAGAAAACGAGGCTGTCAAAATCGATCGTGCCAGTAAACAGCTGGAGATCCGCCGTGCCTCCGGCGAGGTTTATCGGGAATCTTACGACAAACTTCTGATCGCCACGGGTGCCGTGCCGGCGGGTCCGGTCACCGGGAAACGGGTATTTCACCTGTGGACGCTGGCCGATATGGATAAAGTCGCTGCGAGGCTGAACGGCGCAAAACGCGCGGTGATCGTCGGCGCCGGGTTCATCGGACTGGAAGCGGCGGAAAATCTCAGGGGCCGCGGACTGGATGTGACCATTATCCAGCGCAGCAATCATGTGCTGCCAACTCTGGATGCGGAAATGGCGCAGCCGCTGGCGGATGAACTGGTCCGTTCCGGTATCGTACTGCGCTTCGGCTGTCAGGTGAAGGATTATACCGAAAAAGAGGATTCGGTGACCGTGCATCTGGATTGCGGGATCGATCTGGAGACGGATGCCGTAATCGTTTCGACCGGTGTGCAGCCGAATTCGAAGCTGGCGCAGGAATGCGGCCTGGAATGCGGCAAACGCGGACATATCATCGTGAACGAACAAATGCAGACTTCCGATCCGGATATTTTCGCCGCAGGCGATGTGGTGCAAGTGACCGATCCGGTCTTCGGCGGTCCCACTGCGATCCCGCTGGCCGGACCCGCCAACAAGCAGGGCCGGATTGCCGCCGATGCCATGGCCGGAAAGATTTCCGCTTATCAGGGCAGTTTCGGAACCAGTGTGGTCAAGGTCGGGCATCTTACTGCCGCAGGGGTCGGACTGACCGAAAAGCGGCTGAAGGATATGAGTAAAACTTACCGCAAGCTCTATCTGCATCCGAATTCGAATGCGTCTTATTATCCGGGCGGCTCACGGATGACTCTGAAGCTGATTTTCGGAGACGACGGTGCGATTTACGGCGCCCAGATCGTCGGCGTCAAAGGTGTGGACAAGCGGATCGACACGATCGCGCAGGCCATGCGGAACCATCTGACCGCGCCTCAGCTGGGTGCTCTGGAACTGGCTTATGCACCGCCGTACAGTTCCGCCAAGGATCCCGTGAATTTCGCCGGGTTCGTCGCGGAAAACATCCTGAACGGCCTGACCGATGTCGTTTATCCCGATTCCATCCCCGCGGATGCGGTGATCCTGGATGTCCGCGAGCCGGAGGAAAATGCGCTCGGCGCCATTCCCGGTGCGGTCAATTGTCCGCTCGGATCTTTGCGGGGCCGTCTGGCTGAACTGGATAAGAGCAAACATTATGTGACCTGCTGTCAGGTTGGTCTGCGCGGCTATCTGGCGGAACGCATCCTGAAACAGAACGGGTTCAAAGCCGCTAATCTTTCCGGCGGGTACCTGGCCTGGAAACTGTTCCATCCCGATCCGGCCGCACCGCAGGAAACATCTGCCGCTCCGACCGTGAAAAACGACTCCGTATCCGGTCTGCCCGAACTGGATGTGCGGACCTTGCAGTGTCCGGGGCCGGTGCTGAAACTCAAGAAGGCGATCGCCGCGGCCAAGGCCGGGGACGGGGTGCATCTGCTGGCGGCCTCCACGTTCGAACGCGATCTGCTCAACTGGGCGAAGGGCGGCGGCCATCAGGTCGTGAACCTGACCCGGCGGGAAGGTTACCTGGAAGCGGACGTGCTCAAGGGACAGGGCGGTTCCCTGCCGCAGACTCAGATTCAAAACGCCGGTCACGCGGTCGCAATGGTGGTGTTCAGCAACGATTTCGACCGCGCAATGGCGGCGATGATCCTGGCCAACGGTTTTGCCGCCGCGGGTTCAAAAGTTACTGTTTTCTTCACCTTCTGGGGACTTTCCGTGCTGCGTAAAAACCCCGCTCCGTATGTCCGCAAGGATCTGATCTCCCGGATGTTCGGCTGGATGCTGCCCGGCGGCGCAATGAAACTGGCGCTTTCCAAAATGAATATGATGGGAATGGGCAGTGCGATGATGAAATCGGTGATGAAGCGCAAAGGGGTTCTGGCACTGCCGGATCTGATCCGGTCCGCGCGTGAAGCGGGTGTGAAATTCATTGCCTGCGACATGGCCATGGACATCATGGGGATCACCCGTGAGGAGCTGATCGAAGTCGACGAGGTTGCCGGTGTCGCCACCTTCGCCGAGATCGCGAAGAACTGCAATAACACACTGTTCATCTGACCGTTTTTTTTGACGAAATCCAGAGATCAGCGGACTTTTTGTTACGGAGGATACTGATTGATACGGATTGCCGCGGGGACCCATATCTTCCCCTTAGAATCAAGGCGTTCCATTCCGCTCGTATATTCCGGTATCGCGCTGGTCTTACGTATTCTCTGTATTCTCGGTTTTTTCCGTATCAGTCCGCGAAAGCTGCATCACGCTGCCAGGCAAGCGGCACGTTCAATTTCCGTTATCCTGATTTTTCGCGGCATTTTTTACTAACTTATATCGGATAATCTGGAAACTCCGCGGTTGCTCCAAGTGAATTACCAAAGATGCCAGTTCCCATCCGGAAAGCTGCCGGATTTCTCCTGTGAAAAATGCGGTTTCATAAATTGCATCCGGATCAAGTCCGGCAAGCTTGAGCTGAAATTCCGAATCGGGACTCTTTTTCCGGCGGAAGAGCTGAATCATCCCGCAGTTTTCTTTCGGATTGTGGATCTGCTGGCCGTTCCATTTTCTCCAATCCTCTTCCGGCGCTTCGACTAACGGATAGACATCGCCGGTCAGATGGATATTGCGGAGCTGTTTTCCCCATTGCATGACCTTGCTGTGGAAGTTGTAATCATAATCCGGCTTCGGACCGCGCCCGTTGAATTGCCATATCTTACTGCCGAATCCGCAGCCCAGCCCGCTGAAAGCATGATACGGATCGGCCTCTCCCCAATTCAGTGTACCATGCAGCGGCAGCCAGTCGTCCAGATATAGATTTTCCAGCTGAACGCATTCTTCCTCGTAAATTTGAGGGCAGGCAAAATCGCTTTGGCACAGCGGAAACGACAATGATGCAGCCTTGTAGTCCAACCGCCGTCCGCCGCTCGAACAATTGTCCACAAACATGTCCGGATGCCGTTTCCTGAGTTCTTCCCAGAAACGGTAACAAGCTTCCACAAATTTCATTTCCGTGACCCCGATCCGGTCTGGTTCATCCCCCAATTCCCAGTTGGCATGTCCCTCCATATTGAAATCTTCCCGGTAATCGTCAATGCCTTCCCGTTCCATAATGCCGGTAATGGTATCAAAGAGATATTGCCACGCTTCCGGTATTCCGATGTTAAGGATGAAATTTACCGGTTTTCCTGCCGATGCGGCTGCGTGATCGCCGAGCAGCCATTCCGGATGTTCTTTGATCACGCCTGCTCCGGAAAAGGAATGGACGCGGAGCGATTCGAACCAGACCATCAGACGCATTCCCGCCCGATGCGCTGCATCCGCAATCGGCTTCAGACCATTCGGATGCGCCCAGGTGTTGAAATCCCAGGAACCGACCCGGATCGGCCAGTCGGGTTTCACTTTACTTCCCTCGCAGGGATGCGGACTTGGTCCGGGAGACCCCATCCATCCGGCATCGATCCAGATTTCTTCATAAGGCAAATGTTCCGACTGGATCGTCTGAATGCGCTGGATCTGTTGGTCTGTTTCCAGTCCGCCCCAGAGTGCCAGACAGATTGGCGGTTTGATTACTTCGCCCCTGCTGTTGCGAGGCGCGTGATGAGCGATCATGAAACGGCGGAATTCATTTTGTCCGTCGCGGATGCTTTTCCCTTCGCGGAAATGCAGCAGGATTCCCGGCTGCATCAGTTTTTCCCCGGGGTGCAGCCGGAAGAAAGTTCGTTTCATCCCGCAGCGGATACGACTTTTCCGCCCCCATGTCCATAAAATGTCGCTCTCGATTTCCCGTTCCGCCGAGAACTTCCAGCCGCCGCTCCAGCCGATGGCCAGATTCATTCCGTTCATCGGATCGTTGTCCACTCCGAAAAACGGAAGATAATCCGAGGAACACCAGTCGCAGGCGCATTCCAGTTCCAGTTTGCTGCATCCCGGACGGGAATACAGGTCGCGATACTGCGGCAGAAAGTCCGATTCAGATGCCTTGGAACCCAAGAGGTAACGTACCCGGATCCGGTTGATGCTGTCTCCGGCTTGGTCATTCAAATTCAAAACGCCGTTTCCAACCGTATCTTCCGCCTCGTAATCCAGCACCGAAAGATCGGAAATGATTCCCGAATCGGTTTTTCCGATATTCTCTAAATACGGGGTGTATTCGATCACCGGAAAATCCGGCCAGACCGTCATTTCCAGAGTCAGACGGACCGTTCCCGGAATCACCTCGTAAATCATCTTCCGGTTCCCGCACCCGCCTGGTTCGATGACGCACGGGACTTTGCTCAGATCGCAGGGTTTTCCGTCATAAGCAAACGAAAACGGCTTGACCGGACTGTTCACATTCAGCAGTTCTTCAAACGTTTTCCGGCAAAACATGCTGTCCCCCCGGCTGGTTACTTATTGCTTCCCGTTCAGGAACAGCTCATTGGCTTTGCGGAAAGAGTCCGCTCTCATGTTCCACGAAATATCCACCGGGGAGCTGCCGGTGCGTACCACCGTGCCCCAGAGCCCGTTTTCACGCAGCAGCAGAGCCTGTTCTTCCAGCATCGCCCAGAATTTGTCGCTGCGTTCTTCAAAAAGAAGTTTCTCTGAGGTGCAGCAGGTTGTCCCTTCTCCCATGACGATGGGCGCTCCGGGAAGAACTTCGTCGCGGACTTTTATTACGTTGGCAAGCCCGTCCTTCAGCTTCTGCATGAAAGAATCTCTGTTCTCATCGAATTTCGCGGACAGGTGCTGTTCCAGTTCCGGGATCTTTGCCGGATCAAGTGAATTGTAAAGCATGACCCGCTGAGTCCAGTCATGTCCGGTCCGGAGCTTCGTGTAACGGGTGCGTTCCCGGACAATGTCGTCATAATGCAGACGGTCTTTCCGCAGAAAATATGCGATTTCCGGCGGATATTCCACATCGTGAAAGGTGGGTTTGACCACTTTGTCCAGCATCTCATACAATGCAGCCCACATATAGTAAAAATGAAAATTCAGAATATCCACGTTTCGGGGGACCAGATCCTTCATGATCCACGGCGTGTAACTGTCATACGCGAACAGAAGTTCGGGATTTTTGCGTTTCATACTGTCATAGGCGTTTTCCAGCAGAGGACGCCATGCCGCAATTTCTTCCGGAGTGATATCGAACGAGTCTGTGAAAACATATTTCATGATGTCGAATTCGTTGCAGAGTTCGACAAATGCTACAACGTGCAGCAGATTATTTTCACGCAGCAGCTGAAGAATCCTGTTATGCTCATCGGCAAAATAATTGATCTTGTCTTCGACTGTTGGCAGTCCATCGAACAATTCGGCATTGATTGATTCTTCCAAATGCCAGTTCGTGTGCATGTAATACCAGCTGGACAATATCAGCTTGACACCATATTTTTCCGCTGCACGGCAGAAAATCAGCAGACGTTTCGAAATCAGCCCGGTCCCCTCGCCGGGATTTTGTCGACCGCCCTGCCAGGGACCGACCGGCCGATGCCAGTTGATTGGACCGCGGGGAGTTCCGTTTATATCGCAGATCAACCCCGCTCCGTCGTCCACTCGGACGCAGTTGAATCCGCGATCTCTGATTTCTCGCAGAACCCGGTCGCAAAACGCCGGGTAATCCTCATCAGAAACGGAATTGAACAAAGCCCACATCCAGAAACAGATCGTCAGATGGTCCGGTTGTCCCGCAAAACGCGCCTTCATCCGTTCCGGAACATTTGAAATTTTGAAAATCTCATCCATATCGTTTCACCCCTTTGAGTTAGATTGATTCACATACCGATTTCAGTTCGTCCTCACTAAACGGACGAGACCTTGCAATCGTCAGACACCGATATTCATTCCAGTCGCCCACATTGAATTTTGCCCGTTCGGCATCGTCATGGAGCGGCCGGACTGCACAATAGATCAGGTACAAATCCCCCTTGAACCAGAGATGTGCGACTTTGTGAGCATGTTTCTCGTCGATTTCACCTTTTTTCCCTTCCGACAAGACCGGAACCGGACTGTGGCGCCAGACGATCCCGTCATTGCTTACCCCGACCCCGACTTTTGCGTGTTTGCCATCGAATCCCATGAAGTACCGCATCCATTTCCCTGTTTTCGAATCACGCATCGGAAGATCATTGGCGGCAAACAGGGTGTTCCACGGGAGTTCTCCGACCCGGCCGACCGGGCCTGTAGTGCGGCGTTTCCAATGCAGAAATGTATCGTCGATCGGATCGGCGATCCCTACCTGTTCATGCCACGGCCAGGAATCCCGGTCTTTCGCGCTGTAATACAGCCGCCACGTGCCGTCAACCAGGGGAACCGCCTGGATTGTGTAAACTCCGCCGGAATCCCATTGTCCGGCTTCCGGATTGCAGGTGAAAACCGGCCGGTCATGACAGGTCCAGTTCAAAGAGTCCGGCGAATCAGCCCAGGCTATTCCGTTTGCCGGCGGGCCTGCTTCATAACCCTTGCCTGGATAGGCATGATAGAACAGCGTGTACTTTCCGTCTCGTTTGAGCAGCTCCGGATTCTTCCGGAAATCCTGTTCGGTAACATAGCTTGATACCACGCGGCCCAGTTTGTCCCAATCGTTTTTCGACTGGTTCCGCGTAAAAACCATTCCGATTTTCTTCCAGTGAAGCAGGTCATCCGATACCGCAAGCGCGGTCTGATAACTGATGCCGTCATACCCAAGATAGGTCATATAGAATCGGTCTTCATGGACAAATACTTTGGGATGATCGACCGCGAGCCGGTCAAAGTCTCCTGGAATCCCGCTGGGAGCAAGGATCGGGAGTCCCAGCTTGTAAGGCGCCTGGTAGTCTTTCACTTCCTCCGGAGCGATTGGGGGCAGACTTTCCTGCGAATCTTTTTTCAATTTCGTTTTCCTCTGTTTTTTCATGGTTTAACCACATACGGCAGGCCGACCCAGACCGGTTCGTCCAGATCGCCGCCCAGCACGTCCGTTTTCATGAACAGCTGGTGCCGTTTGACCGCCTTCTTCAGGCCGATGCTCTTAACCTCGATTTCCGCTGTCCAGATTTTCTGCGTTTTACCCGCCGGTTTCAGCTGGATTTTCAATTCGCCGTTGACTTTTACCGGACGGGGTTTTCCCGCCGTTGTCAGCGTGATGGAGACATCTTCGGCTTCCTTCGCCAGTTCGGCGATGAATTTCACCTTGCTGCCGGGTTTGATTTCCGGATCGGCGCAGTCCGCGCGGACTACGTATTCCGGTTTTTTCACCAGCTTGATGAATTCGAAATCCAGTCCGAGATTCGTCAGGTAAAAGTGGATATAGACACTTTTGGTTTCCGTCAGCTCTTCAGGCAGGTTCTGATACAGGTCATAGACGAAAATCCCTTTTTGCGGAGCGGTGGATTGTGAAGAGAAAAACTGTATGCCGGGCATAACCGCTGCCCAGCTGGAAAAACCTGCCAGAACTTTCAGTTCCGTCACCCGGAAAACCAGATACGGATAATCCCGGGACAGCCTGATTTGGGTGGCGGTATCGCGGCTGACGTTGTCCTTGCCGAAGAACGAAAAACCCTTGCCGCGGTCGTTCGATTTGATCTCCAGTTCCTTGTTTTTGTATAAACACCAGCTTTTGAAATTGGGAATCTTGCTCAGTTTGATGTCCTTGCCGTCTTCTATCCACAACGTGTTGGCATCCGGATTGTTCAGCTGTTTCGCCTGAACAATTCCTGCCGCGAGCAATGCCGCCGTAATGATCCATCTCTTCATCGTTGATCCTTTCATTTATTTCAACAGTTCGATTTCATACAGTTCAATCGGGATTTTTGCCACTTTGAACGGGAACGTGATCCGGACCTTAACCGATTTCACTTCTTCGCCGAAATCCAGCAGAACGGAATATTTGGCTTTCGTCACCTTTTTCGGGGTCAGGTCTTTCCATTCGCCGAACTTCCAGATTTTCACCGAAGGATCGCCCAGATTGAAACCGTGGATCCAGATTTTCGAGAACTTCGGCGGATTCTTCCGGAAATTCAGTTCATACCAGTTGTCTTTCGACCAGGTTTTCGATTGCCAGCCCAACATGTCGATCGTTCCGTCGAAAAGCTTGTTGCGCTGCTGAAGTTCGCCCTGCGGATTGCTGGAGGACACTTCGAATGAAGCGCCTTTTTCGAACAGCAGATTGCCACGGGCGGCGCGCGCCCGATCCGCCGCCTCGATTTCCCTGACCACCTGATCGCGGGTTTTCAGCCCGGAATCCAGCTTTTTCGAGGTCAGCACCACGCATTCATACGGCTTCAGCGACAGTTTTAGTTCTCCGTTGACGATCTTCTGAGAACCATTACCGCGGAACTCATACATTGAAGCGTATTTTTTCAACGTTTCCGCGGAAATCACGGTATTTAGCGGACCGTTTTTCAGGTTGACCACGATCAGCAGCATCGCATTGCCGTCCTCGACCAGCAGTGTGTCGACCATGTTTTCCGGATCGACTGTCTTTACCGGATGTTTCCGGTTGGAAAACAGCAGACTTTCCAATGCCTTGATCGACTGGTTGAAATAACGGACGCCCTCATAAATCTGCGGACGGTCGCCTAGGTCGTGATACGCATACGGCCAGAACATCCGCGCACCATGCACCAAGGCACTCCAGGATGTGCTTTCCAGTTCACCCCAGGTCGGATAGTCCGCCATGAGATTGATGTATTTGCAGCTGAAAAACTGCCCGGTGTAGCCGACCAGTTTATCCGGATGGTAGTCTTTGGTCATGTTTCTGATGTGGTCGCGGACCTGCTGGATGGAGAGATGCAGCGTCCGTTTCCCATCAGATACGACCGGCTTGTAATAGGGATGCCCCCGCAGGATGTCCGCACAAGCGAAATACCGGTCGGTAACCTGGGAGCAGATGATGACCGGGTGATACGGGTCCAGCTCGCTGATGAAATCGTAGAGGTATTTCAGGTAGACGGGGGAAATGCCCCGGTATTCCGGTTCGTCGCAAAGGTAATACATGTCCAGTTTTGGATTGTTCCGGTTGCTTTCAACGAGCTTGCGGATCTTTTCGAACAGTTCCCGACAGGGCTTGATGTCTTTCGTCGCTTCCCTGCTTTCAATGCCTTTAACGAGCCGGCAGGGTTCCAGATTGAGTTCGCGAGGGTGTAAAAAAGAGAGATCGTCTTTGGCGATCCGTTCGGCAATTGCTTTGCCGCCTTGATACCCCAATGCCGACATTGTGCGGAAGAAACAGGGGCTTCCGTTCCGGTAAAGCACTCCATCTTTGATCCAGAGCATTGAGCCGGAATTCTTCTTCAGTCGGGTGATCGTCTGCGACACCGCTGTGATTTCCCTGCCATCGTCCAGCAGTTTCATACTGAGCACTGCCTTGCCGCCTTCTTTCAGAGATCCGCTGTCGAAACTGAACGGTATAACCTCGGAATCTGCCTTGAATTTCAGAGTCTTCTTGGTTGGTCCGTCTCCGGAAAGAGTCAGTTCCACGGACGCTCTTTTCTTCTGCGCCGCGGAAAGCCGCAGATGCAGTTTCCCGGCGATTTTGGAGAAATCCTGTCCGGGATAGAAATTCCGTTTGTAGCCGGGCGAATCCAGCACGATCCGCACGGGTTCATACACAATATCCACCGGATAGCCCCGCTCGAAAACCTCGCCGGATTTCAGCGATTTCAAGACCAGCTTGAGCTGGGTCCGGCCCGCCGTTTTGCGGAGATATTCGGTTTTCGGCAGCACGACCCGGTTCACGCCGTCTTTCAGTGTCACAGGGTGGACGGAGCTTTTACCTTCCGGTTCTTTCACTGTGAGCGTGTATTTCCCCGCCGCTGCCGGATTCGCCTCGATGGTCAGAGACAACGGACCGGAATAAACACCGTCAGTCAAATTTGTGATCGACGGTTTCACGTTCTGGATCGCAAGGTCCTGCGCCGGTTTCCGTTTCGGAAATCCTGTGAATTTCCGGAAATTCCGCGGTTCCTGAAAACTGCTTTGCAGCGGGCTCCAGCTGGATGATTCCGGCATCGGGATCCGCGATCTTGTGAGGTTCAGCAGCCACTCCTTGCTCCAGTCTGCGTTCCGCGTCATATAAAACGCGCTGAACGGGATCCGCAGCCGGATCAGCCAGTAATCCTTTCCGTAAAAGATTTTCGATTCCCAGAACGGCAGATAGGGGTCTGGCTTGATGACCCCGGCTTCCCCGTAAAACATCGAATAACGGACTTTGCCCGCTGTCACCACGAACTGATAGAAATCATCGGGGTGACCGCTCGGACTGAGGAAAATCTCCACTGCATCGGTCGTCCACAAAAGGGAGGGACCGTCGTTTTTGCGGAGTTTCTCCATCAGGTTTTCCTGGCAGAGGATGCTCATATAAAGATTATCCGCATCTGCCGCAACCCGGAAAAAGGTCTGCGCCTTCGGCCTGGTCTTTCCTGTGCGTTTCAGACAACTGAATCCGGATTGTTCAGGAACTTCCTGCCAGCCGTTCCCGGTCAGGCTGCCATCCAGCGGCAGGGGAGAACTTACCATTTTGACCTGCGCGGAGAGCGAAAGCACTGCGCAGACAGTCAGCGCGATGATTGTTTTCATGGTTGAATATCCTTTTCGCGTCAGGGTCAATAACCGGACCGGGTAATGTCCCGGTCGATGAGAAACTGTGTCATGTAATAGGTCCCTTGTTTCGGCAGAAAAAGCGAAACATTTTCCGTAGCGGCGTGTCCGTCCAAGTAGCCGCAGTTGGTTTCCATTCCGTTGGGATAGCTGGCGACCTGTTCGGTCAGCGCCGTGCTGGCTCTGTAAGCTCCGCCGTGACGGAAAGCGGCAATGTTCCCGTTCCAGCGTCCCGGTGCCAGATCGGCTGATGTTTTAATTCCGCTGTCCAGGGAGATCATGTTGATGGAAGGAATTTTGCAGGCGGTGACTTTCCTCCAGTTCCACCTGTAATATCTTGGCGCACTGCCGCTGGTATTGATCGGCTGGTATCCGCCCATGACTGAATTCAGACCGAGATGTCCGCATTTAAAATACCCGTTGGTATTGCGCAGCGGCAGCGGTTCCGCCGGGCAGAACCAGAGGTTTGATTTCTGCTTGTCTGTCGGTTTTGCATACATCAGATCCGCCGCCATGGAATTCCAATATGTCCAATCAGAGCGGCATGATGGCATCAGATAATCGTTATAAGTGGAAATATAATGCTGTTCTGCCAACAGGATGGACTTATGCTGGTTAACGCAGCTGATCCGCTGCGCAGTTTGTTTCGCCCTGTTCAGCGCAGGCAGCAACATCGCCGCCAGGATTGCGATGATCGCAATGACCACCAGGAGTTCAATCAGTGTGAATTGTTTCAGGGTCGAATAGTCCTGTCCCCGCAGAGTGTTTTTTTGTTTACCGTTCATTTATTTCTCCTTCCTTAAATTTCTGTGATTATTGAAAGCGGAACTGCTGTTTTCTCTGTTCAAAACCGTATTGCCGGATTGAATGGTGGGCGGGATCGGGATGATTGCCGGATAGGCGGCGCTTTCAGTAGGATTGAGCACGATTTCCAGCGCCTTGCGGCCGATCTCCTCCACCGGCTGTCGGATCGTGGTCAGTGCCGGAGATACGAACTGGGAGAGCGTCAGACCGTCAAATCCGATAATGGAAAGATCGTCCGGTATGGAGATTCCCAGCTCCGGCAGGACATAGATAACATCGACTGCCAGTTTATCGAACCCGACGAAAACCCCGTCGGAGTCTTTCAGGACCGGAAGATGTTTTCTGAGAAATTCGGCGAGGTTATTTTCATCATCAGGAGAGGAGATTTCTATGACATGGTCCTCGGGCAGGGGGATGCCGACTTGCATCAAATAATCGTTAAAACCGTTGAAACGTTCTTTGAACGGGGAATAAATCGTTACGGAATCCCCGTATCCGAGGTATGCCGGATGCCGGTGTCCGCTTTCAAGCAGCATTTTGGCTGCAGTCTGTCCGCCTGCATAGCAATCGGATTTTACGCAATGCCTGATGCCGGAACGGGGACAATCTACGCAAATCGTATTCGGATGGGTAATTCTCGGAATATAATTGTTGAGTTTTCTGGAGAATTCCCCCAGAATCAAGCCATCGTATTCGTGCTGCCGCCGGAGAAAATTTTCCGCCATAACATTGTTATAAAGGGAAATGTAATCCAGCTTGACATTCCGCAGAACGGCCTGTTCGGAGACCGAACGGAAAATATCGAAGTAGATCTGGTTGGTGTAACCGATCGGGGAGGTGTCGACCCAGGCGATGCGGCGGAGCGGCGTTTGCTGTTTCCGCAGAGCTTCGGGATTGACCTGGCTCGGACGGCCGTTCTGTTTGATGATGATGCCGTCCTGCTCCAGTTCGTGCAGAGCCGCCCGCAAGGTGATCCGGCTGACGCCCAGTTTGTCGCAGAGTTTCTGTTCGGACGGCAAAACCGAATCCGCTGCCAGATCGCCAGACAGAATCGCATCGAGGATCATTTCCCTCGCTTTGCTGTATTTGAATTTGGTATTTTTCAAAATCATTTCTCTGCCAACCTGTCATATACCTATCTTATTTTTATGACAAGTTAGCATCGATCAAGGAAAAATCAAGCCACGAAAATAAAAAAGAGTAAAAATTTTCAGAAAAAAGATATGACGTCACTGGCGTTGGGTGGGCGAAAAGATCTGTTCGCGAACAGAAACGGAGAATACGGAGAGAACGGAGAATACGGAGAACGCGCAAGACAGGAGCTGCACCTGGATAGAAAATCAGAATGAAAATCCTGGTTTCCCGGGGTTTGACATGGGCTTCCGCGGCACTCCGTATTCTCCATATCTGTCCGCGGATGTTGTTTCCCGCTTGCCCTTTGTCTTGTTACCGTCCCTTGGACTGACCGGGGACCTCCGCGGTATCCGGCCAGTCCCGGTTTTTGAAATCCAGCGCCTCATAGAACGGGACCAGCACATTCGGACCGGCAAAACAGTTGCGCGTGATCGCAATGGCATAATGACGTTTGCGGTCCAGCAATCCTTCCGAACCGCCGACGCCGCCGTGACCGAAAATGCTGGACACATCCGACGGGGGGCCTGAAAGCACATATCCGAGACCGAACAGCTCCCAGCGGCCCTTGACCAGCGGCAGCGGATCGTCGGCTGCCCGCCACGGACGGATGGCATTCGCGATCGTTTCCGCCGACAGCAGTCCGGTATCCAGCGCCGCATAATGGCGGGCGATCGACAATGCGTTGCTCATCGCCGCGGAACTCGGATTGCAGCAGGCTCGGTTCATGGGCTTGTTCATCCGTTCCTGGTGTTCCTTGCTGTAAGTCTGTCCGTCCTTCCCCGGAACCAGCGAGGCGATATTGTGCTCTTTTTCGGGATCGATGCCGTAGAAGAAACGATCCATGCCCGCGGGTTCCCCGACCAGTTTCCGGAAGATGCCCGGATAATCCGGATCGTTCAGCACATGGCACGCGATCCCGCCGGTCAGCCAGCCGTAAGTCCCTGGATGATACTGCTGTTTGGTTCCGGGTGGATAAGCCGGAGCTGCCGCCGCCATCTTCGACGTCATAAGCTGAAAGTCGGTACGTTCTTCCGGCGTGGATTCCGGGATCTGGAACAGTCCGGCCCGATAGGACAGCACATGCCAGACTTCCATTTTCTCCTTGCCATTGCATCCGAATTCGGGCCAGAAATCGGCGATCCGGGTATGATAGGTCAGTTTTCCCATCTCGACGAGCCGGTGAAGCACGGTGGACGACGGCGCTTTCCCGGTCGAGTAAATCGGGAAAATGGTGTTTTCGTCGACCTTTTGAGTTCGGGTCCAGTCCGTCCAGCCGGCAAAGGCGTTGACTTCCAGTTTACCGTTGATGAACAAAGCAGCCTGACAGCCGCATTCCGTGCCGTTTTCCACGGCCCGGTCCAGCACATTTTGCACTTTCTGCTGCAAATCCATGATATCGCCTTTCTTTTCGTATTTGTCTCATAACAGGATCATGATGTCCCGTAATATACTTGACGGCAAACCATTTGCAAGGGATTTTCCGGAAACGGCGTCCGGATTCCGCCTGATCCGGCAGAAAAAATGAAAAAAAAAACGCCAAAAATGGAAAAGCGGCTTGATTTTCCCTTAAAAGAGAGTATATTAGGCCTCTTTGAAAATGGAATTGAAATCAAAACAATCAAAACATAGCTACAGGAGTTGTTAAAATGTCCAGACATCCCAGCTTGAAAAGCACCGGCAAAATCCGCAAGAAAAGAAACGTTCTGAAGAAATTCGAGCGCGTTGACCTGCTTACTGCAGACGGCCGCTGGAAACCCGGTCAGAAGGTCATCGGCGGACTGCCGAAAACCAAGCCCCTCGAATAAGTTTTCGAACGGCTTGATTCGCCAGACGGGGCATCCTTCCAGTAAGGAGCGGCCCCGTTTTTTTATTACACCAGCAGCAGAAGGAGACCCAGACATCATGGCTAAGAACACCGTGATCCAGAAGATTCTCGAAAAACATATCGTTTCCGGCAATCCCGTTCCGGGTGAACCCGTTTCGATCCGCATCGACCAGACTTTGACTCAGGACGCCACCGGCACCATGGCTTATCTCGAACTGGAAGCGATGAATATCGACCGTGTCAAAACCGAACTTTCCGTTTCCTACGTCGACCACAATATGATGCAGAACGGTCCGGAAAACCGCAACGACCATCTGTATCTGCAGAGCGTGGCGGCGGCCAAGGGCGTGGTTTTCTCGCGTCCCGGTAACGGCATCTGCCACCAGGTGCATCTGGGACGGTTCGGCGTGCCGGGCAAGACTCTGCTGGGCTCGGATTCCCACACGCCCACCAACGGCGGCATCGGCATGATGGCGATCGGCGCGGGCGGTCTGGATGTGGCACTGGCGATGGCCGGACAGCCCTTCCGCATGGCGTATCCGAAGATCATCGGCGTGAAGCTCTCCGGCAAACTTTCCGACTGGGTGTCCGCCAAGGATGTCAGTCTGGAACTGCTCCGTATTCTTTCGTCCAAAGGAAATGTCGGCTGCATGGTGGAATATTTCGGCGAGGGCGTTGCCACGCTGACCGTGCCGCAGCGCGCCACCATTGCGAACATGGGCGCGGAACTCGGTGTCACCTGCACCATTTTCCCGTCCGATGAAATGACCCGCGATTTCCTCGAAAAACAGGGCCGCGGCCAGGATTGGAGTGAGCTTAAAGCTGAAAAGCCCGAATACGACCGCGTCATCGAGATCGATTTGGGCAAACTGCGTCCGCTGGCGGCGTGTCCGTCCAGCCCGGACAATATCAAATCGATCTCCGAACTGGCCGGCATGACGGTCGGTCAGGTGATCATCGGTTCCTGCACCAACAGTTCCTATCGCGACCTCATGATCGTGGCGGGAATGCTCAAGGGGCGGAAGATCAGCCGCGATGTCACCCTTTCCATCGCCCCGGGCAGCCGGCAGGGGCTTGAAATAAGTCGGATCGTAGC
>JAZUCR010000739.1:0-23675 GCA_045639225.1 Victivallales bacterium | reverse complement strand
GGCCGGACGATCGCATCCAGCGGCCCGCACGCCGGTTTGTCCTTTTCGATCCAGCCGATTTTTCCAATGCCGAGCATTGCAAAACCCTTCATACTTCCATCTCCTTTGGTATTTGCTTTCGATACGGCGAAATCTGCTGCCGCATCTGTTCATTCTCCGATAATGTATCATGCTTTTCCGAAAAAGCAACAGCAAAGACGGCTCATACCCGGAAATCGGCAGTATGGTCCGGGGATCGGGCAGTAAAAAACGCGATTTGTCAAATCCGGAGTTGTAAAAAATATAAACCGGGTTATATTGGACTGAAACGCAAACTGGGGATTTGAAATGATGGAAATTTTTGTGCTGGGAAGCTGTTCCGGAACGGAACCGCAAGTCGGAAGGCATCACACTTCGTGGGTGCTGAAAAACAATGACGGACTCTACTGGTTCGATGCCGGCGAAAACTGTTCTTACACCGCCCATCTGGCCGGATTGGACCTGCTGACTTCCCGGGCGGTGTTTATTTCCCACCCGCATATCGATCATATCGGCGGCCTGCCGAATCTGTATTGGACCATTGCAAAACTGCATGCCCTGCGAAAAGAACCCGTGAAAGTCGAACTGCCGGTCTATACTTCGTCTCCAGCCCAGATCGAGGCGATTTTCCGAATGCTGGCCGAGACCGAATTCCCCTGTTCTTCACCCGTCCATGCACTGCGGGAAGGAATCGTCATTTCCGATCCGTTCCAGGTAGAAGCACGAGGCAACCATCATCTGCGCTTCAGTCCGTCCGGGGAACCCCGTTCCTTCAGTTTCCGCATCACCGCCGAAGGAAAGACAATCGTTTATTCCGGCGATGTGACTTCGATCCGGGAACTCGACGGCTGGTCGCAGCATTGCGATCTGCTGATGATGGAAAGCGGACATCATCAGCCGGAAGAGGTCTGCCGCTATCTCGCCGAAATCAAGGCGGAAATCGGACATCTGGTCTTTGTCCATCATGGACGGACGCTGCTGCGAGATCCGGACGGGGTCATTGCCCGCTGCCGCGAAATCGTGCCGTTTCCGGTGGATGCCGCTTTCGACGGCATGCGCATCGAGCCGTAAATAATCCGGTTTTCCGATCAGAGGGAACTTTTTTGCTGCCGTGCTGTCCAATCAACCAGAGGGGGTATCTGCCATGAACCAGACCGCTTCCTGCCGCTGGCAGGGAAGTTTCTGCATCGAAGTAACGCCTTTGCCGTGTCTCCTGACCGTATTCGGCGCACTCGGCGACCTGGCCGGACGCAAATTGTTTCCGGCCCTGTTCCAGCTGCATCGGCGTCGGCTGCTGCATGACAATTCGGGCATCATCGCCTGCGGCCGCCGGCCGATGAACCATGACGAATTCCGGGCGTATCTGCGAACCCTGCCCGCGCTGCAGACCGCCTCGGAAACGGAAATGAAGTCTTTTCTGCGCCGGGTCTATTATCTGTCCGGCGATTATCTCCGGACTGAAACCGTCCGCGGGCTGGCCGCGCTGCTGGATCAGGCAGGGAATGAACTCGGATGCACCGGTTCCAGCCGCATCTTTTATCTGGCGGTGGCGCCGGATTCGTATCTGCCGCTGGTCGAGAATCTCGCCGGAGCGGGACTGCTGGACGAGCCCTGCGAATCGGCCGATTGTTCGCAATGGCGTCATGTCGTGTTCGAAAAACCCTTCGGACACGATCTCGACAGCGCGGTCGAACTCGAACGCGGTCTGCTCCGTCATCTTTCCGAACGGCAGATCTACCGCATCGACCATTATCTGGGCAAGGAAACGGTCCAGAATATCCTGATGCTCCGGTTCGCCAACCTCATTTTCGAACCGGTCTGGAACCGCAATTATATCGATTCGGTCGAGATCACCGTCGCCGAAACGGTCGGCGTGGAACACCGCGCCGGATACTTCGACCGGGCCGGACTGTTGCGCGACATGTTCCAGAACCACATGCTGGAAATGCTTTCGCTGGTCGCGATGGAATGTCCGGTCTCCTTTGAGGCGGACCGCATCCGGGACGAAAAGGCGCGTCTGCTGCGTTCCCTGCGTCCGCTCGATTCGAAAGAACTCTTTCTGGGACAGTATGCGGCGGGAAACGGTCTGAAAGGCTATCTGGAGGAACCCGGCATCCCGCCGGATTCCCGCACCGAAACTTTCGCCTCGCTGAAACTGTGGATCGACAATACCCGCTGGAAAGACGTGCCGTTTTATCTCCGCAGCGGCAAACGGCTGAACGAACGCCGCAGCCGGATCGTCATCCATTTCAAGCATATCCCATACAGCATTTTCACCGGAATACGCGAGACCGATCTGTCTCCGAACCGGCTGGTCCTGACGGTGCAGCCGCAGGAAGGGTTGTCGCTGGAACTGATCGCCAAGAAACCGGGTCCGAAACTCTGCATCGGACCGCTGGCGCTGGATTTCCGTTATGCGTCGATCCTTGAACCGGAGGAAAGCATGCCGGAAGCGTATGAGCGTCTGCTGCTCGACTGTATGCTGGGCGACCAGACATTGTTTCTGAGGAGTGACACTGTTCGTCTGGCCTGGAATTATCTGCAGCCGGCATTGAAAGCGAAGGGAAATATCAAGCCGGTTCCCTATCCCGCCGGCAGCCCGCCGGAACAAGTCGAAAGCCTGCTGAAAAAATAGACGATCAGTTGCATTCCTTGAAAAGAATGTTATATTGCTGCCATCGGGTGCAATGAAAACTGTCGATGCTTATTTGCCGCGGTTTCATTTGCAGATTCGTCCGGGTTTTGCCACCAATTTGATTCGAGCTGAAAATGATTGCGGATTACATCAAAGGAATGTCTTATATTTGTCGTGGAACGGACATTTTCTTTCACGATAAGGAATCCTGGCGTTATGCACTTTTTCCCTTGAGTCTCCTGTTTGTGGTCTATTTCTTCCTGTTTTGGAGCATGATCGGTCTTTCGCAGTATCTCGCCGATAAAATCAGTCAGGCGATGACCAGTCTGCCCGGATGGCTTTCCTGGCTGGGGAATGTGCTCAGCGGATTATCTTATCTGGCCGGAATCATTGCGGCGTTATTGATCCTGGGAACGACCGTCTGCACCCTTTATGAAATCTTCGGCGGACTGTTTTTCGATTCGCTGGTCGATCACTACGAGTCGCGGAAATACGGACCGCTGGCCACGAAACCAACCTGGAAGGCCAATCTCGGATATTGTGCCGAATCCATCCTGCTGGGCATTCAAACGGCCGTCGTGTTCTGCGGACTGTTTTTCGTCAGTCTGTTTTTTCCGATCTTCGGTCAGATCGTGCTGGTTATCTGCATGGGACATTTCCTCGGATTGTCTTATATTTTCTGTTCTGCCAACCGAAACGGATTGACGCTGGCCGGGCTGAAAAAGCTCGCCGGGAAGAAAACGTTTATCATTCTGGGCTATGGGATCACCTGCTATTTGCTGCTGATGATCCCCTTTGCGGCATTGATCTTTCTTCCGGGGCTGGTTCTGGGAGGATCCGAACTGTTCGACAATGAACTCAGGGAGAATGTCTGATGGATCTCTCGATCCGGATCATTCCGTGCTTCATTTTCCCGCCGCCGGCGGTATGTGACAAGGGAACGGCCGCTCCCGGGACAGCAGCATCGCCGGATGGAAATATTGAACTTGATTTTCTTTTTTTGAAAGATATATTACGAAATATCAGCCTGTAATCAGAATGAAAGGGATCTTAACTCATGGATAAATCCTATCTGAATCTTGAAAAACGGATCACCCCGGATGACGCCCATTATTTTTTCGGCTATTTCGACAAATGCCCGTGGAACAGCCGCGGCGAACATCCGATCCATAAGGTGCAGTTTGCCGGACGGCAGCCGCATTTCGGAGAAAAAGCCGAACTCGGAATTTTGCACGACGGGAAATTCGACAAATTCGCCGAAACCAATGCCTGGTGCTGGCAGCTCGGTTCCATGCTCCAGTATTTCGATGACGACACGCTGATCTGGAACGATGTGGAAGACGATCATTTCGTTGCCCGCCTTTCCAACGGGAAAGTTCTGCCGCGCCCGATCTACACCATGACCGCCGACCGCCGTTACGCCTTGTCCGTGAACTTCTCCCGGCTGCATGTCGAACGGCCGGGTTACGGTTATCCCGACATGCCCGATCCGTCCGCGGATTACGCCCATCCGGAAGACGACGGCATTTTCCTGATGGACCTTCAGACCGGCGAAAGCAAGCTGATCATTTCGCTGGCCCGGATCGTGCGGGAATTCCCCGCCCGCGGCTGTTTCGAAGCCATGAACTGGTTCAATCATCTGCTGTTCTCGCCGGACGGTAAACGGATCTCTTTCATCCACCGTTTCCGTACCTTCGAACCGGGCGGTTCCGGACAAAGATTTTATGTGACGCGGATGTTCACCGCCAACCGTGACGGTTCCGATTTGTGGCAGCTGCCGCTGGTTTACCATGCCTCGCATTACACCTGGGCCGATCCCGACCAGCTGATCGTCTTCGGCAATGTCCCGTACCAGCAAGGCTGTCAGTTCCGCATTTTCACCGTCGGAAAAAAGGAAACGGAAGTTTTCGCCATGGGACGGCTGCCCAATGACGGCCACTGTTCCTTCTCCCCGAACCGGAAACTGCTGCTGACCGATTCGTATCCCGGCGACGACCATCTGCGGGAACTGCTGGTCTATGATGCGCAGAAGGATGCCCGCTATTCACTGGGCAAATTCTATGCGCCGCCGATCCCGGGTCCCACCCGCTGCGATCTGCATCCCCGCTGGTCGCAGGACGGACGGAAAATTTCGTTCGACTCATTCCACGAAAAACACCGCGGAACTTATGTAATCGATCTGCCGGAGGAAATCTTATGCTGAACCTGGATGGAATTTGGGAATTTGCCTGGACCCGCGATTATTCTGACGAACCGGTTTTCGACTCATTCGCCGCCGTGCCCGGATGTTTCGATGCCGAAGGGTTGCGTTTCAATCTGCGCGGTGTCGGCTGGTACCGCCGGAAAATCACCGTTTCGGCTGCCCGGCAGCGGCTGAAGATCGCCTCGTTCGGACTCCATGCCGCGGTTTTTCTCGACGGGAAACAGCTGGCGGAAAGTTATCTGGCGTGGTCGCCCCTGATCACGGAATTTTCTGCGAAACCGGGCGAACATGAGCTCGTCATCCGGGTGGATAACTTCATCCAGGGCCATCCGGTATTCAAGAGAATTTATGACTTTTACGCTTTCGGCGGCATTTATGATCATGTGACCCTGGACGAGGTCGGCGAACAGGAGATCCGCACGCTGGAGATCCTGCCGCGGGATCATACCACGGGCGAGGTCCTGCTGCGGATCGAAACCGTTGCGCCGGTCCTGAAGATCGCTTTCGACGGCGGCGCCGAACAGACCTTCGAAAACACCCGCGAACTGCGTCTGAAAGTGCCGGATTTCCGGCTCTGGTCGCCCGAACATCCCTGCCTGCATACCGTCCGCGTCAATGAACGGACCGAGGAATTCGGCATCCGCACGATCGACTGGTCCGGTCCGAAGCTGAAACTCAACGGCAAAGAGATCACTCTGCTGGGTGTCAACCGGCACGAAAGCCACCCGGAATTCGGTCCCGCCACGCCCGAACATCTGATCGCTTCGGATCTGCTCCGGATCAAACAGGCAGGCCTGAATTTCATCCGCGGTTCCCATTATCCGCAGCGGGAATTTTTCTTCCGGATGTGCGACCGTCTCGGTCTGCTGGTCTGGGAAGAGCCGCTCGCCTGGGGCAACTCGGCCGAAGAACTTGCCGAGCCGCGCTTCCTCGATACGGTGGCGGAACAGCTGGAACTGACCATCCGCCGCTCGTTCAACCATCCGTCGCTGGTCATCCACGGATTCCTGAATGAATGCGCCAGCGATACCGATGAGGGTGTTCACGCGATTTCACGTCTGATGGATATCTGCCATAAGCTCGATCCGACGCGTCCGGCGACTTTCGCGAGCAACCGGCCGCTGCGCGACCGTTGTTTCCATCTGACCGATATCGTGGCAATGAACGTGTATCCCGGCTGGTACGGCGATGATGATCTTTCGGCAGTCCCGGGAAAACTGGACGAATTCGCCCGGGTGTGTCCGGACAAAGTCAAGGTGATCAGCGAGATCGGCGCCGCCGCGATCTGCGGCAGCCGCAGCGAAGAACCTTATGTCCCGTGGACGGAAGATTATCAGGCGGAATTCATTTCCGTGGTCATGAAGACCGTGCTGAAAAATCCGGCCTGGAGCGGGTTGATGCTCTGGCTGTTCTGCAATGCCAACACCTACACCGAAACGCCTCATAAAACCGGACGTCCGCGGGGCTACAACAACAAAGGCCTGCTGGATGAATACCGCCGTCCGAAAGCCGCCTGGCGGACTCTCCGCAACCTGATCCGTCAGGCAAATGAATAGCAAACGCATCGGATTGAATTGGAAACGAAAACCGCAATACAGAAAGAAAGGAGCACCAGCATGAACAAAAACCGCACCGCACTGACCGCCGTCCTGCTGCTGGCAGGCATCTGCACGTTCGCCTCGGAAAATTATAAAGATGATTTTTCCAAAAAGGGATGGGGGAGCTGGAAAGCCAAAGATGCGGTTTCCGTCTGCTCCCTGGATAAAACGGTCGGCCGCACCGCGCCCGGCGCGTTGAAGATGACGGTCGGTCCGGACTGTCCCGTCAACCGTTCCACGTGTTTTCTGCACCGTCTGCCGATCACGCCCGGCAGGAATTATACCGCCTCGGTCTGGTATAAAACCGCCGGAACCGATCCTGATGCCAAAGTTTCCCTTTCGTTCCAGGGTCTGGGTGAAAAGGCCAAATTCCTGAACAACGGGGTCTACGGAACCAAAAAACCGGCTGCCGGCGAATGGACCAGGCTGGTTTATTCCATCCGCATCCCTGCCAAAGGGAAAAAATGGGAACAGGCCAAAATGCTGCTCTGCACGCTCGGAGTGTCGCAGACCGCCAAAGGCGAAATCTGGTTCGATGATTTCGAATTTCAATGCGATGATGACGAAGATGAATAATTGAAAGGGACCGGTGTCCATGAAAAAGTCGGTTTTGCTGATCCTGACCGCCGCTGCCGGCATGCTTGCCGCAGCTGATTTCAAAGAAATCCCGACGAAAGAGAAGATCAGACATCCCGATTTGACTTTCGCCGTCACCTTCGATCAGTTCAATACCCGTGCGGACCGGGCGAAAGGCAGTCCGGAATCCAAAACCATGGCGAATGCGAATTTCCTGCTCCGCGGTGCGGTCGGGTTCGACAGGAAGCAGGCCTATCAGCCGGATCCGGGCGAAAATCTGATCTATCCGGCGGCGAAGAACATCGACTGGAAACAGGGCACGCTGACGATGTGGATCCAGGCACGGGATTATCAGCCGGGAATTCCGTCCAATCGCGGCAATGTGGCCTATGCCCAGCTGCGGTTCACCCAGGGCACCCGGTTCGTTCAGTATCTGCTTTACGAATACAAAGGCATCCTCTACTGGGATTGGTATTCCTCGGAACCGCCGCACCGCTTCGGCGATGTCGGCCGCGTCCAGACCAGCCTCGCACGCTTCAAAAAAGGCGAATGGTTCCAAGTCGCGGTTACCTGGGACAAATCGCTGTCGGTGCATCTGAACGGCGAGCTCGTCGGCAAAGTCGATCTGCCTGCCAAACGAAGCAAATCGCTTGATCTCAAACCCGATTCCAAATCATTCTTCGGATTCCGGAATGTGTTCCATGCCGACACCCATACCAAACATACCACGCTGACCGATGACTGCATGATCTATTCCCGCGTCCTCTCGCCCCTGGAGATCGCCAATCAGTTCAACGCCGTCTGCACCGGCAAAAACGCCAAAAAGGTCCGCAGTTTCGACATCGCATTGAACGGAGTCGACCGCGGCGGCGGCAGGGACAGCGATCAGATCGAAGCGGAATTCGATTTTCTTTCTCTTCCGCCCGAGGCTGCGGAAAAATATAAGCTGGGGAAATTCTCCCTCGACTGGAAACTGCATCTGCCGGACGGCAGCACCCGGACAGGGAAATGGGATTTCAAACCCGGTGAAACGCTCAAATATCTGACTGACATCAAGCTGCCGGGGAAATACACGCTGGAAACCAGTTCCGGCAGTCTCCGGGAAAAAGCCGAGGTCGTCCGGCCCGATCTCTCCTTCATCGGGAACCGCTGCGGGAATGACGATTCCGTGCCCGAGATCTGGAAAGATTTCGCTGTGCGGGACCGTGAGGTGACTCTGTGGAACCGAAAATATGTATTCGGCTCCGGACCTCTGCCGGAACAGATTTACATCGCCGGCAAACCGCTGTTCAGACAGCCGCCGCAGCTGCGGATCGACGGCAAGGCAGTCACCGGCTGGAAACCGGGCGCAACGGAGCGGAAAAACGACCGGGTCGTCTATTCCGGCACGGCCTCGATCCCGGGCGGCACGATCCGATATGTCTCCACGGTCGAGTTCGACGGCATGATCAAGTTCGACTGGATCGTCAGCGGCTCCCCGCAGATCCGTTCAATGACTTTGAACTGGCAGCAGAATCCCGGCTATCATGATTTCCTGCTGCGGCCCGAAGTCTGGAAAAAAGGCAAAGGCCATTTCCGGTTCGACAACGGCATGGATGATTCCCTGAAAGAGCTGTGGATGGTGTCCGAAAAAGGCGGTTTTGCCTTTGCTCCCGTCAATGATGCCAACTGGGTCTACGATCCCCGGAAACCGGTCTATCACGTCGATTTGAAGACCGGCGCCGCGGCGGTCGATCTGATCACCCGCGAAGTGAAAATGCCGGAAGAGGTGCCGTATTGCGCCGTATTCATCGCCACGCCGACCCGTCCGTTCCCGAAAATCTTCCGCTCGGTCCGCCACAACGACAATTCCTGGCCGGGCTTCATGCTGACGCAGTTCGGCGGCAAGGCGTTTACCGGGGTTTCCACTTACAAGCCGAACTGGCGCTTCGAAGAGCAATTCAAATTCACCCGGCTGAACAGTCAGGGGATCTACGGCATGGCGAATGCACTCGGATCCGAGTCGCCTGAAGCGAATTATTTCCGGAAATACTGGGAGGTCCCCGGCGCCGCCGGATATACTTTCCGGTTCCAGCGTTATTCCAAAGACGGAACGTTCAAAACCGAGAAAGTCCATACGTTATCCGCCTGCAACGCGTGTTCCGTGAACGATTTCTATTCGGCGAATATCCACGATCTGCTGACCCATCCGCGCGGGGATATCATGGCCGCGGTCTATTTCGACCTCTGCGGCAACAGCAGCTGCGCCAATCCGCTGCACGGCTGCGGATTCGAAGATAAATTCGGACGCGAGATCAAGACCTATGCACTGCTGCATAAACGCGAATTGATCAAGCGCACGGTCCGGCAGGCGCATGCCGCCGGGAAACAGGTCTGGTGCCACTCCCAGCGCAGTATCTTCCCCATGATGAACTGCATGGCCGATTTCCTCTTCCCCGGCGAACAGTTCGAACCGATGTTCGCCCGGACCCTCTATCCGTTCACCGACGAGATACCGGAACTGATCCTGCAGTCGGAATTCAACCGCAACATCATCGGCACCGGGGTCATCTGCTGGAGCGTAGTCACCGCCCTCAACCGGGTCTCGCTGCCGGTCAAAGACAAGAAACGCGCCACGGAAGCGGCCGAGACCATGCTGCTGCTTTATGACATCGACATGAATACGACCTTTTCCTACAATCCGGTCATGACCGTGATCTGGAACGCCCAGCGGCGTTACGGCATCGAAAAACCCGGCACGGTCTTCCATCGTTTCGACCGCCAGAAAGAGATCACTTCCTCCGATCCGAAAGTGCGGATCTCCTATTACACCGCGCCCGGAAACCGCATTCTCATCATGGCCTGCAACAGCGACCCAATGCGCGCCGAAACCACCATCAGTCTGGGCAAATTCGGCGACGGTCTGGACCGGATCCGGGAAGAATATCTCCACCGCGATTTCCCCGTGAAAAACGGCAAAGTCGAACTGACCGTTCCCGGTCGCAGTTTCCGCATCCTCGGGATCAATCCGCTCCCCGCTCCGGTCTGGAAACTGGACTTCGAAGCCGGGATTTTCACGGGCGGCAAGAACAGCCGTTCCGAGTATGTGTTCGACCGCAAGACCGGCATCCACACCATCCGGAAAAAAGATGACAAAACTTTCGTCATGACTGCCCGGATCCCGGTCCGGACCGGCTATCAGTATACGCTGGAGCTGGAATCCAAAATGGGAAAAGACAATTCGGCAACCTGGAATCTGCAGCCGGAATACAACGGCGTGCCGGGAAAACTGCCGCCGTCATCCGGCCGGATCGCCGGCACCGGCGCCTGGCACAAAACCCGGATCGTCACCAAAAAAGTTACCGGAAAAGAGGCGAAAAACTGTTATATCCTGCAGCTGATCCTTTCCGTGAAGAAAGTCGGCGCTGAAGCATCTTTCCGGAATATCACCGTCACGGAGACTCCGGCAGCAGAGTGACTCCCGCACCCGGTAAGGCAATGCGGCGGCGCGGGATACCCTGAGAAAGATTTGCTTATCCGGCTTATCCGGCTTATCCGGCTTATTCGGCCTATTCGGCCTATCCGGCTTATTCGGCCTATCCGGCTTATCCGGCTTATCCGGCCTATTGCCCGGGGCGGCCGGAAATACCGGGCCGTGACCCGGTTTCCGGCGCCCGCCGTCAGCCGAGCGAAGCCAGGGCGGTGCTCCATTCGGAGCCGACGCTGCCGTAATATTTCCAGGTGAGATCGTCTTCTCCCATGACCAGCTGCGTGCCGATATCGCCCGCCGCGGTCCGGATCCGCAGATCGTCTTTGCCGTCGCCGTTGAAGTCCGCGATCTGTTCGACCGTGACATTGCCGAGGTCGCCGAGCCCCATCCAGCCGGCAGCATTGCCGTTGTTGACCAGCCAGGCTCCGAAATAGGTCCCGTTCTGCAGCAGGACATCGTCCGTGCCGTCGCCGTCGAAGTCGCCGGCGCCGACGATTTCAAAACCTGTCGGCAGAGTATCCAGATCGGCCCAAACCATCGTGCCGTCCGCCTGCGTCAGCCAGCTGCCGGCAAAGCCCGCATCATGTTTCAGGACCACGTCGTCGCGTCCGTCGCCGTTCAGGTCGCCGACCGCGGAAAGTTTCCATTCATCGCCGAGGCTCTGGAAATAATTCCAGCCGGTGGTTTCGCCGCCGGTGAAGAAGCAGCCGGCCGAACCGTTCACATTGCGCAGCAGCAGGTCGGTCTGTCCGTTGCCGTTGAAATCACCGAGTCCGAGGATCTGCGTATCGCTGTCGAATTCGCCGATGGTTTCCCAGCCGGTGACCTTGCCGTCGTCGCCGGTCGTCCACGCGCCGATCACATTATCTGTGCTCCGGACATACACGTCGGCAGAGGCTTTCCCCGCCGCAGTCCAGCCGGTTCCGAAGATTTCCCAGCCGGATTCGCGCTGACTCAGATCGCCCCAGGCCGCAGTCTGATCTTCCTGGATCAGCCACGCGCCGGTCGCGCCTTCCGCTCCGTGTCCGGCCTCGGTAATCGTCATCACGATATCCGCACGGCCGTCCGCATTCAGGTCGCCGGCGGTAACATCGGCCAACTGGCCGACACCTGTCACGTTCATTGCCGACGACAGCGTTTCGTTGCCGGCATTGTCGACCGCCTTGATCATGAACGGGCCGTTTTCCGTCACGGTGAACGAACCGTCGAATTCGGTCCACGGCGATCCGCTGAAGGTGAAATAGGTCGCCGCCAGACCGCTCAAGGCATCCGTGGCCGTCACGGTAACCGTGGCGGAATACCTGCTAGGCACTTTGTTTCCGGTAATCGATTCGATGACCGGAGCAACCGCATCGTAATTGACCGTGTAGGAAACGATCTCGGAATCCATCCCGAATTCATTTTTCGCCTTGAAGTCGACGGTGCAGTATTCCGAAACGGTAATTCCCTGTTCATTGTCCATCTCGAACCAGCCGTCATCTTCCGGCGCGGCATCCGATGCCCAGGCCGGACCGTTGTCCAGAGCGGCCGAGTCTGACAGGAAAAGCGCCGCATTCCGGATCCGGTACCAGATCGACTTGGTCATCTGATTGACTTCCGTCTTGATGGTAACGGCCTTGTTGGTCCATTTGCCGTTCTGCAGCGGCTGTCCGTCCACCGTGGCAAGGATGTTCGTGACCGCAGCCGCAACGTTCAAAATGGAGAAGCAGAGACCCGTTTCCGCGGAATTGGTCAGCGAATAAACCAGGTCGGCGCTCTTCTGGATGTAAGTTCCGACCGAGAAATCGCCGATCTTATTGCTGCCGCAGTTGACCGTCAGCGTGCCGTTGAAATCATCGGCACCGCCCGCCAGTCTGTAAACGCCGTTCGCCTGATCCGCACTGATCGTGATCGTGCCCAGTTTCGCCCCCTGCAGATTGGCCAGGTTGTCGATCATCGCGTCTTCCTCGCTGCCGTCGCGTTCGGTCAGGTCGAAATTCACCGTCAGCGTCGAGGCGTTCGCCACCGCGTTGTTCTTCGTGACGCGCTGCCAATCGGTGTAAACATCGCCCGTATCGGGATCGGTCACTTCGACTTCGATCCACTCATACCGTTCGGCGGTAGTCATGACCGTGCCGCCCAGATTCAGAGTTCCGTCCAGCACTACGCCGTCGTCATTGACGATCAGCGTTGCCGAAGAATGGACATCCGCGTTGGAGAGGGTCGCCGCCGATCCGTTCGCGTCCTTGTAAGAGCCCCCATACATGGTGATGACGCCTGCGCTGGCGACCACGTTGTTCGCCCGGCCGCCGGCGTAGATATCCAGTTCGGCCGGTCCGTAGGTTTTGGCATCGCCCGGACCGCCGGTGTAGCCTTCGGGCGCGGTCATAACGACGCCGTTGGCAATGGCGCCGACATCCAAATCAAGCAGACCGCCGTTGAGGACGGTGTCGTCCACGGTGGCTCCGCTCCCGTAAGCAAAAATCCGCGTCTGATTGGCTGTCCGGTCAGGGTCGGTGGTGGCGGATAGCGCGGAGGCATAGCCGCTCGGGCCGATGTTGACGCGCAAGCCTTTGATCTTGGTGTTGAAAATCTTGCCGCCGCTGGTCACCTGGACGGTGCCGTAGCCGCGGAGATCCGCGCCGGTCAGTATGCCGCCTTTTGCGACGGTCATGGAGAGATGCGCGGAGACGTAGGAGCTGGAATAGAAGAGATCTTTGTATTCCTGGCCGAACTGGCCGCCGAAGCCGGACAGTGTACCGTCATCGGTATAGAACGTGCCGCCACCCCAAGCCGCCGACCAAGTCCCGTTCAGGGCGGTCGGCGTGTAATCCTCGCTCGCGGTATCCCCGAGCGTGAACGTCAGACCGGCATTCTCGCCGATCTGCATGTTCGTCGCGGTGAGACCGAACTTGCTGTTGACTTCCAAAACGCCGCCGGCCTCGACGGTGATCCCGGCGACCGTCTGGCTGCCCGGCAGGTAGGTCCAAAAATCATTGGGATCCTCGTTCTGGAAGATCAGCCGTCCGCCGGAGGCGGTGAGGCCGGACACGTCCGCACCCTGGCTCACATAGATCGCGCCTTCGTCGCCGACGGTCGCACCCCTCACGATGCCGCCGGAACTCACGTTCAGGCTGGCAATGAGCGTGGTGTAGGCCGTCGGGTTGCCCTCCTCATCGCGGGAAGTGATGTTCTTGTAGCCGCGGACCGTCACGTCGATCGCCTGCTGATCCTTGGTCAGCGTGATGGCGCCCGCATAGTCAAGGCCGCTCACGTATGCCACGCCGTTGGCGGGGACGCCGTTCAGGATGCCGCCGCCCGCGTTGGCGATGACGCTCGGCGCATGGCCGCCGGTCCGGAAGCCCCAGTCCAGCGTATTGGTCAGCTGTCCGCCCGAATCCAGACGCACTGCGTTCAGCACCGTGGTATCCAGATACTGCGGCCCTGACAGTTCAACGTGGCCCGCCGAGCTCTCTCCCACCTGATGCGCTCCGGCCCAGCCGGAGAGATAAAGGGTGCCGCCCGCGCCCACGAACACCTTGTCGATGGTGCCGCCCTTGGCCATGGCGATGCCGCCTTCGAGGACCGTCACGTTGGTTGCCGTGCCGCCCGAGGAGACCAGCAGGCCCGCCCGGCTTTCGGTATATTGAGATTCGTTGTGTTCGTAGTTGCTGACCGCGCCTTTCACCGTCACGTTGTCCGCGAGGCCGCCCGCCACCACGGTCAGGACTTTGCATTCGTCCCGGGTGTACGAGGGCGTCCAGGTGTCGCTGTTGACGATGTCGTTGCCGGTCTTCAGGGGCGCGGCGGAACCGATGTTCTGTATGATGCCGCCGGATCCGACCGTCAGGAAGCCCTTCCAGTCGAAGCCGCCGTTGGTGCCGTCGAGGACGGTATAATTTTCCAGCGTGCCGTCTTCCTCATTATATACGCCCTTGACCACGCCGAAGTAATAGGTGTCGAAGGCCGAGCCCAGATACGGGCCTTTGCCGTAATAGGAATCGGATGTATAGCGCGAATGGTTGTCCTTCAGCACGACGGTGCCGAGGCCGTTGATGGTGACCGCGCCGCTGCCGATGTAGGTGAAGTCCTGATGGGTCGTCCAGTTGGCGGAAACGACCAGGCCTTTGCTGGCGGTGACCGAGTGGATCTCGCCCGGATCGATCGCGTCCCAGGTGTAATCCACATAACCGCTGGTGCCGCCGGAGGAGATATACTGTTTGTAGCCGCCGCTGCCCTCGCCGAAGAACTCGATGACCGCCGGGTAGGCACTGCCGAGTCCCAGCACATCGCCGATCCGCAGGTCCAGATCTTCCACCAGGTTGTAGTTGCTCTGTTTGTTTTCCCTGCTGTGCCAGCGGGCGTTGACTTCGCCCCCTCCGGTCATGATGACGCGGCCGCCTTCGATCTTTACGTTATAGACATGGGCGCCGCCCGTCACATTCAGCGTCGCGCTCACGGCGCCGATAGCCTTGGAGACGTTGCCGTCCGTATACTGGTAGGTCTTCCAGCTGCTGACATGGTTCGAGACCGTCACATCGACATCCGCCGCGACGCCGAGATAGGAGAATCCGCTGACGTTCATGATCCATCCGCCGTTCACGCCGATGTTGCCGCCGACGTATCTGCGTTCATAGGCAGTATCGTCGCCGAGGTTCGTATAGACGGCGCCGGAAGTGTACATGGCGCTCATATACTGACGGTAGGTTGCCGAGGCGGAAGCGTAAATCGCGGAGGACCACGCCTCGCCGGAGCCGTAACTGCCGTGCGCCGAGGAATAGGCGTCCTTGATGGTCTCAGAGTGAAGCCAGAAATAATCATGCGAGGCGGAATAATAGTCGAAGGTCTGCAGGACGGGATCCATCACCACGCCGGAGACATAGCCGCCGTTGATCTGCAGGTTCGCGCCCCGGTCCCCGATCCAGGTGTCGGTGGTGCCGCTGCTGTTCTTGAAAAAGGTGCTGGTGGTGAGTCCGCCCATGGAGATGGCGCTGACGTGCGCGTCCTTGCCGACATAGAGCGAGCCGCCGTTGCCGATGTTGATGTTGCTGCCGCTGGTGTTGCTTCCGAACCAGACATACGCACTCTGCGGCGCGGTCGCGATGAAGCCGCTCCTGTAGGAACTGCTGTTGAGATAACCGTTCGACGGATAGACCCAGGTCGCCCGGGGATCGTTGACCCCGTCGAACTGAAGGGCGCCGCTGGACGCGATGTTCAGGTCCTTCAGGATGCCGCCCGTGCCGGAGGCATAGTGCGTGGTGTATTCCCAGTAACCGTTGCCGTTGCTGCCGGAGGAGATCCACTGGCTGGACACGGTGTCCGACAGGCCGGAGACGTACACGGTGCCGCCGTTGCCGAGGGTGATATTGGTGGCGGTGCCGCCCGATTCGATGGTCATATTGGTATGGGAACCCCAATAATTCGGTACGAGAACGCCGTTGCTTTCATAGAGGAACGCGCTGACGTCGGCTCCGGACCATCTTCTGTCGAGCCCGACGGTCAGGAGGTTCACACTCGCACCGCTGGCCACATACACTCTGTTGAGCACGCCGCGGACCACGAGGCCGTCAACGAGCAGGCCGGAACCGGTCTTGCCGCTCACCGGGTTGTAGGTGGAGACCCCCACGTTCAATTCCCGGAGATTCCGCCGGACCTGGCCGCCGGAAAGGATGGAGCTCCCGCCCCGTTCCACAAAGCCCATGTCGATATATTCCAGATCTTTGGAGGCGAGCAGCCCGGTCAGTCTCTGAGTCCCCGAACCCGCGTCCGTGAACAGGACTGTGCCGCCATCGATGAAGGTAATATCCTGGGCAAGCGTGTTGCTGCCATCCAGAGAAATTCCGCCATTCGAGTCGAAGGTGATATTCCCGGCGGAGGTATTGTCGGCGAGCCCGAGTCCGTTCGGGATGTAGCCATGCGAGGTCAATCCGGCCGCGGCCGCGGAACTCCGCAATTCGGCGAAGTTGATTCCCGTGGCCATCTTGAAGTTCATGTAGTAATGGTACGTCGAGTTTTTGGGCGGCTCTGGCGCCGGATCCGCATCCCCTTCGACTTCATTGTGATAGCTGGTGTCGTGCTGCTTCTCCCGGTCGGAGGGCCAGACGGAGAGATTGGCCATATTGTACAAAGAGTACATTTGCGTATCTCTGCCGCTGGAATCCAGCAGATCGTCGAGTTCTTTTTTTATCAGATCCGTGGTCAGGGTCTGATCGTAGTAATACTTCGAAGTGACTGTCCAATTGTAATGGTACTTAGTCATGGTCTCTCTCCTTCCGTTATTGACTTAAAAATGGTTTTAAAATTCCAATGGTTCGTTGTAATTTACTACAGATATAACTTATATGCAAGTGAAAAAATAAAAAAAGTGAAAAAAACTGCAAATAACGCTTACGCGGAGCCGGAAGACGGCTGACCGTGCGAGGGAGCGGTGCGGCGCAAACGACAGAAAAGGTATGAGCTATGAGAGAGAAGGCAGCGCTGGCGCGGCATGAGACATGCTCCGGCGGACGGTGATGGGAAACTGGGTATAATGGGTGCAATGGGTCGAATGGGATCGCCCGGCAAGCCGGGCTTGAGGTGATGGGAGAGCAGATGCATCAGTTATGCTGAAAGCCCCTGAGATCTCGTGTCACGTCCAGTTTTCCGCGTTTCACCCATAAAACCCAGTGAACCCATTATACCCAAAGTTCGCGGAAGACAGCGCTGCGGCGCAGGATCACCGGTTTCCGGCCGCGCCGCACTTGCAACTTGAAACTTGCAACTAGTAACTTGAGACTTGTTACTTATTTCTTTTCTTTTTCTTTCTTCGGAGGATCCGCGGGTCGGAAGGTCGGGATCTTCTTGATGGTGGCGATGACCTGTTCGGGCGAGATCAGCCGGGTGCATTCGAACTGGCGGTCGTCGCCTTTGTGGCGCGGGCACCAGAGGAAATCGTAATGGTCGAAGTTCTCTCGCATGTCGTTCCAGCAGGAATGGCAGGTGTGGTAGTTGATGATGCGGTACGGGGTCTGGAATTCATTGGTCGGATGGGTGAAACCGGAGATCATGACGACGGGCACCTTGCAGCCCCAGGCGACCCAGGACAGGCCGCTGGACAACCCGATGAAGAAATCGGCGTCCTTGATCAGGTCCACGCGTTCCTGCAGCGGGATGTCGCCGGTGAAATCCTCCGCACCATAGGGGATGTAGTTCCACTTGAGGCCGACGCCGTGGACCTTTTCCTTGTCGATGCAGAGAACGCGGTAACCGTTGTCCTTGAGAAATTTGACCACGGTCATCCAGCCGAAGGGGTTGTTCCAGTATTTGGCCTGGGAAGAGGACTGGGCGGCAATGCAGACGTATTTTTCCTTGATCTTGCGTTTGGCGGAAAGATTGAAGCGCGGAGGCAGATCTTTGAGATCATCACCGTCGAGGCCGAGGATATAACCGGCGGTGCGGTGGAGACCGATGTAACGGAAATCGATCGGCTGGTTGTCCACATCGCCGCGGAAGAACAGTCCCATGTAGTAGGAAGCATAGGGATGGTATTTGACGGTGTCCTCAGGAGCGATGAAAGTGATGTCGGGATACTGGTCCTTGACGAGGGTGGCGATCCAGGGGGTCATGACGCAGATGAGTTTGCATTTGTGTTTTTTCTGGAAGCGTTCGACGTAACTGAACCAGCCGATGGAATCGCCTATGGTGCCGACGGGGAGCTGGACCATGACGTCTTTGTCTTTCAGGTCCATGTCATGTTCGAAAATCAGTTTTTCGTTCCCTTTTTCGTGGATGATGAGGCGGAACCTGATATAGAATTTCTTGACCGAAGTGATGAAAGCCCCCGGCTGAGTGTCCGCGCTGTAGAGGATGATGCCCGTGTCGATATCCAGAAAAGTGACGTGGTAGATTTTGTCATTGCGCGGGAACAGGATGCGGATACCGTGATTGAAGTCGAACTTGATCCCTTCCACGGCGTCGAGGACGGGAATCTGGGGAATCTCGCCGTAGATGGATTTCTGGGCATTGGCAGGACGCTTCTGACCGGGAGCGAGATCGGGATCGCCGGTCGCTTTGGAATCGATGGCCGGAGCGGGCGCATTGTTCTGCGGCGCAGGCGTCTGGGTCGGGGTGGCATCGATAACAGTGTTAGAGGCTTCGGTATTGAGATTGGTATTGATCGTGAAATCCGGCATTTTTTTGTCTCCCTCGGGTTGCAACGTTTTTATCATAGGCCAAATAGGCCGTATAAGCCTCATAGGCCATCCAAACGATAAATATAAAATTGGTTTGGGGGTATTTCAAGTTTTTTTTGGAATTATTTGTTAAAATTTCCCGGGAAAACACGGTATTGGGGCGGTCTGTTGAAAGGATTTTTCGGTTTGTATCGTTTGAAAAATGCCGGTCATGGTTTTATATTGACCGGAAACCGTAAACGTGGAGGTGTCATGAATAAGAACAGCTGGTTCGTTGTCGTAATTCTCGCTGTTTCCGCGGTCCTGCTGACGATCGGGATCGTGCGGAAAGTCAGATCGCTGAAAAGTCCGCAGCAGCAGGTGATCGCCGTCATTCCCAAAGGCGCCGCCAACATGTGGTGGGAGGTGGTCCACAAGGGTGCGGAAAAAGCCGCGAAGGAAGACGGATACCGGATCACCTGGAACGGTCCGGAAGTCGAAACCGACCGGGAAAAACAGATCCAGTGTGTGGAAGACGCCCTGATCAAACAGTCTGCCGCGGTCGTGCTGGGGCCGAACGATTTCAAGGCGCTGGCGCGTTCCGTGGAAAAGATCCATGCCCGGAAGATCCCGTGCGTCATCATCGATTCGCCGGTGGATACGGACAAATACGACTCCTTTGCCGGCACGGACAACTACCGCGGCGGCGCCGAAGCCGCCCGGATCGTCGGGAAAAAACTGAAAGGGAAAGGCAATGTCATCCTGGTGCGCTATATTCAGAATTCCGCCTCGACCGATGCGCGCGGCGACGGTTTCGTGCAGACCCTGAAAAAGGAATTTCCGGAAATCAAGATCATTGCCGAACAGCATACGCAGGGAACGATCGAAGACGCGCGGCAGCGGACCGTGGACATGCTGACGAAACATTCCAACGCCAATGCGGTGTTTGCGGTAAACCATCCATCCTCGGTCGGTGCCTATAAGGCGCTGCAGAACGAAAAACTTGCCGGAAAAATCTGTTTCGTGGCTTTCGATTCCGATCCGGTATTGCTCGAAGGCGTGGGCAAGGGCGAAGTGGAAGCGATCATTGCCCAGAATCCGTTCGAGATCGGCTATCAGGGCGTCAAACTGGCGATCGCCCTGCTGAAAAAGCAGAAAGTCGAGCGCAACCGGCCGGTGGCCAGCATGATCGTCCGCAAGGACAATCTGGCGCAGATGAAACGCGATTATCCGGAGGCACTGGGCTTATGAATCCAAAACTCGAAGAACTGCGGATGGAACATATCTCCAAACGGTTCGGCGCGGTGCAGGCGCTCGGAGATGTTTCCTTTGCGGTAAAACCGGGCACGGTCCACGCGCTCTGCGGGGAAAACGGCGCGGGCAAATCGACCCTGATGAAAATCCTCGCCGGGGTGCACCAGCAGGACAACGGCACCATCCTGCTGAACGGCACTCCGGTCCGTTTTGCCAACCCGAAAGACGCGCTGGACGCGGGCATTTCCATGCTCTATCAGGAACTGGATCTGGCCGAAGATCTGACGGTTTATGAAAATATCTTTCTCGGGCGGGAACTTTATAAAAAAAGTCTTCCCGTGCTGGACGACGCCGAAATGATCCGGATCGTCGGGGAACTTTTCGAGCGGTATCATTTCCATATTTCCCCGACCGCGCGGGTCGGCACCCTTTCGATGGGCGAAGCGCAGCTGGTCGAGCTGGCGAAAGCGCTGCTGCGGCAGGCGCAGATCATCGTGATGGATGAGCCGACCTCCTCGCTTTCCGAAGGGGAAAGCCGGACGCTGTTCGAGATCATCCGCACGCTCAAGGCCGAAGGCATGGCGATCATTTACATCTCCCACCGGCTGGAAGAGGTGATGACGCTGGCGGACGAGATCAGCGTGCTGCGGGACGGGGTCATCGTGTTCCATACCGCCGCGGCACAAACTTCCATTGCGGAGATCGTGCGCCACATGGTCGGCCGTGAACTGAATGATTTTTATCCGGCTCGGAACGTTCAGATCGGCGAGGTTTTCTTCCAGGCGGAAAAACTGAATACGGATAAGATCCGCGATATCTCGTTTTCGGTCCGGAAAGGCGAGATCGTCGGCATGGCCGGACTGGTCGGCGCCGGTCGGACCGAAACCGCCGACGCCATCTTCGGCTGCGGCAAGCTGCAGAGCGGGGAAATCTTCCTGGACGGAAAAAAACTTGCGGTCCGGCGTCCGCAGGATGCGATCAGAGCGGGCATTGCGTATCTCACCGAGGACCGCAAACGGAACGGGCTGTGGCTGAATCTGCCGTGTACGTGGAACATTACGATGCCGAATCTGGAGAAGCTGGACATGAAGCTGCTGATCGACCAGCTCCGGGAAGCGAAACTCTGCGAGGAAAACGGTCAGCGGGTCAATGTGAAATGGAGTTCGCCGGAAGCGCCGGCGGATTCGCTTTCCGGCGGCAACCAGCAGAAACTGCTGATCGCGCGCTGGCTGATGGCCAATTCGGATTTCATCATTTTCGACGAGCCCACGCGGGGAATCGACATCGGGGCGAAAAAAGAGGTCTATCTGCTGCTGAACGAACTGGCGGCGCAGGGAAAGGCGATCCTGGTGATCTCATCGGAACTGCCGGAACTGCTGGGGATCTGCGACCGGATCCTGGTCATGCGCGACGGTTCGATCCGCGGGGAACTCTCTGCCGCCGATGCCACGCAGGAAAAAATCATGCGTCTTGCCGCAACTTCCAACCAATAAGGATATCTGAATCATGAATAAATTTGCCAAACAACTGCTGCCGTTCTGTTCGCTGATCTTCATTGTTTCGCTGTGGGCGGCGCTGGAACCGGAAAACTTCCTCAGTTTCCAGAATTTTTCGAATGTGCTGCGTAGGTCCTCGGTCAACGGGATCATGGCCGCGGGCATGACCTTCATCATCATCACGGCGGGGATCGACCTCTCGGTCGGGTCCATGCTGGCGATGTGCGGGATGCTCGGTTCGCTGGGCATGCTGTTTGCGGGCGGCGGCACCTGGACGGCCATTTCCGGCGGCAGTTTCATCGACATGGGCTGGTGTTCCATGCTGTTCGGAACGGTGTTCGGGATCGGCTGCGGCGCCTTGTGCGGTTTCCTCAACGGCATGTGCATCACCCGGCTGAAACTCGCGCCGTTCATCGTCACGCTCGGTTCCATGAGCGTATTCCGCGGGATCTCATATCTGATCAACGACGGCAAGCCGTTTGCAGTTTCCTCCTACACGTTTCTGGATACGGGGACGGTGCTGGGTCTCCCGGCGGCAGTGCTGATCCTGATCCTGGTGCTGGCGGCATCCGGATTTCTGCTCAAACACACGGCGTTCGGCCGTTACACCTATGCGATCGGCTCCAACGTGCAGACCGCGTTCCATGCCGGGATCGACGTCAATAAAATGCTGGTGCTGATCTATACGTTCGCGGGCGCCCTGACCGGATTGGCGGCGATGATCACGACCAGCCGGGCGAGTTCCGCGCAGCCGTCCGCCGGCATCGGACTGGAACTGGATATCATCGCCGCGGTCATCATCGGCGGCTGTTCGCCGTCCGGGGGACGCGGCACCATGACCGGCACACTGATCGGCACACTGCTGATCAGTTTCCTGCGCAACGGTCTGACTCTGCTGGATATTTCCACCAACGTGCAGCTGGTGGTGATCGGTCTGATCATCATCTTCGCGGTGACCGCGGACCAGTTCGCCACCCGCCGGGAAGCGTAAAAGCAGATTCGGAAATCAGGTGCTTTCCCGGATGATGAGTTCGGGCTCCAGCATCTCGGATTTTTCCGGAATGCCTTTCATCAGATTGAAGAGTTTGCGGACGGCCAGCGCACCCATTTCCGCGAACGGCTGATGGATGGTGGTGAGCCGGGGATACGTGTGGACGGTCTGTTCGAGGTCATCGTAACCGACCAGCTTGATCTGTCTGCCGACCACGATCCCGCGGGCCTGGAAAAAACCGTTGACCGTCAAAGCCGTGTTGTCGCTGTCGCAGAAGATCCCCACGGGTTCCGGCCGGGACCAGTCGACCATGCGGTAAATCCGTTCGAGTGAGACCAACAGCTGATCGTATTTGTCGGCATCGCCCCAGAAGACGGTAGCGTTGCGGTTGAGTTTTTCCAGCGCGCTGCAGAAACCGTTCATGCGGTCGTGGCGGTAATCGGGACGTGGCCAGACGATCGCGAAATATTCGCGCAGATCCATGGTGCTCAGGTATTCCCCGGCTTTCCGGCCGCCGGAAAAATTGTTGATCCGGACCGAAACCGCGGGAAAATCTTCCGGCGCATTGTTGTGGATCACCACCAGATGACCGTCCTGTTTCCGGAGTTTTTCGTGCATCTCCAGAAAGTCCGGCACGTCTTTTCCGTCGGGCGGATAATAAGAGATCACGCCCAGATTGCGGTTGACATTCAGATAATTCCGGATGAAATGGCGGTAGGATTCCGCCGCGGCATTGCTGTAGTAGTGGACCGGCGTTTCGAATTCGCCGGTCACGGCGGAAATGCCGGAAAGCAGTTTCAGCAGCAGGGTAGTCGGCACCGCCGGCAGAAATACGCTGATCACACCGACCGGCCGTTTCCGGGACCGCAAACGCGGCGGGATGTAACCCAGTTTCCGGGCGGCGGAGATCACGTTGGCGGCGGTCTTACGCGCCACGGTCCGGTTCTGCAGAACATCCGAGCTCAAAGCACGCGAAGCCACCGCGACCGAACAGCCGGCGGCGTCCGCAATGTCTTTCAACAAAATTTTTCCTGTCGTTTTCATACTTGAAATATAGAACCGATATTACAAAATTCAAGTCCTGATCGGTCAAATCTCACAAAAAAAATTTTTTTGTGAAAAATAGCGGTTTTTTTTGTGAAAAATTACACAAAACTATATTTTATATTTGCAAAAATATTGTGGAATGATAGATTAACCGCCGGATGAAAACCGATAATGGAGCAAGGATTGGGAGCCAACATGATAGATTCGAGCAAATATCCCTCTCTGCAGGCAGCTGTGGATGCGGCCTCAGCGCATGATG
>JAZUCR010000738.1:0-2335 GCA_045639225.1 Victivallales bacterium | reverse complement strand
CACAGAACGACATGGCTACGATCCGACTTCATTGTCCAAATCACTGAATTCACGATTGTCACGCGGCATGATACCCTCCCCTCCCGTCAGGCTCCGACGTAAAACAGAACACCAAGCAACAGCAGCACCAGTTCCGAAGCGTAGCCGAATGCGTTGAATGCTTTCGGATTGATTCCGGAAATGGATTCGAGACAAAGATTGCGCAGCAGCGCGGCGAGTGTCCAGGAAACCGTAAACGCCAGCAAAATGCCCAGCGGATGCAGGAAACCGCCGGCAACCATCGCTCCGCCGGCGAGATACCAGTGATGCTTGCCCAGTCCGCGCGGCACCTGAAGCCAGGAACGGGAGGATCCCGGCTGCGGCAGCACCGCCAGTTCGGCACGGACCAGCCAGGCGCCGGTCAATGCGATCATCAGCCAGAACGGCGCACTCGCCGCCAGCAGAGAACAGAATACCATCCGGAGAAAATACAGCGTCATCAGCAGGATCATCGATTTGGCGGAACGCGGTGAGTCGACTGAACCGGCATCATTTTCCAGAGCTTCGGCAACGGATTCGCCCCGATGACGCCGATCGAAGAAATCTGCCAGAGAGGTCAAACCGTTCCAGGAAGAGCTCAGTTCGAGGATCAGCGGCAGCACCGCCAGCCCGTAAATCCCGGCAATCAGACGGCCGGACGGCAGCAGATGCAGCAGCCAGGCAGGCACTGCCGCGAGAAATCCCAGCACGAACCCGAGCAGAGGCAGCATGAGACGAAGCAGCGCCGGATGTCCGTCGATCGGAGGATAATCGGAATCCTCACCGTCGCCGGAAAGAAATGACGGCAGAGGAAGCTGCACAAACGACTTCCACGCCGCTGAAAATTCCGCCAGTAAAGTCTGAAACATAGCTGTTTCCCTTATCTTTCATCCCTCAATTTTGTTTGCCGGTTCTTCAGTCCGTTTCGGATTTCCGATCCGGTTCCGCACAACCGCACGCCGGAGAGGAATAATATTTCCGATGAGCTTCCGAAATCGCTTTCTGAGTCAATTCGGCAATCTCTTTCCGGTCTTTTCCTTCCGGAAAAATCTGCGGCAGCACATAGATATCACATTGGATCTCCGAGATCCCCACCAGCTGCCACAAGTGCGGAATGATCCCGATATCCGTATACCAGCAGGGCGAAGGCTCGCCCTCGGGAACACTGTAGAAAGTCACGATCGGCTGAATGGGAAACCCCTTCGCAGCGGCCAGCTCGAACGACGAGGTCTTGAACGGAAGTATCTGGCTGCCGTCCGTACTGGTCCCTTCCGGATACACGATCAGCGGCACGCCGTGTTCCAGAGTCGCGGAAAATTCCTCCAGCGCCTCTTTGGATTTGAGCCGCGATTTGCGGTCGATCCAGATCGGATGCGTCAATTCCGCATACCATCCCAGCAGCGGCCAGCGCCTGGCATCGGCTTTGGGACAGAAACGCATCCCGCACAGCGCCGCATGCACAAAAATATCCACATATCCCATGTGGTTGGAAACCACCAGACCGCCGTGATAAGCGGCATCTTCGGGATGGACATGCAATTTGATATTGAAGATCCGCAGCAATCCCCGGGCCCAGATCTGAATATAATGCGCCATGCCGCGGATGGATTTCCACCGGTCACGGGAATGAGAGGTCCGCCACGATACCATGGCCATCCAGATCAGCCAGGGCAGCAGCAGAAACAGACGGTACAGACGGCGGCACAGTTTGATCATTCGGCGGACACCACATTAAAGTGCTTCTGATACCGCTCCGGCAGACGGCCGGTATCCAGCAGGATCAGAAAGTCGATGGTGCCGAATCCGGCATCGAAAACGGGTTCCGAACAGATTTTCGCGCCCATCCGCAGATAGCCTTTGAACAGCGGCGGGATCAGTGTGCGGGCCACCGGATGCGCTTTCTTGTATTCGGCCATGACGACATCGGACGGACGCGGCATCTTGACGGCCGGCAGCGGGGTGCCTTTCACCATATCCGAGATGCGCGACTGTTCCACGAAATAATCATACAGTGCCCAGCCGGCGGCCGGATCCATTTCCTCGAGGCTGACGCACCCGATCAGATACCGCAGCCGCGAACGGCCCACGATCTCGGAAACGCCCGCCCAGAGCAATGCCACCACGGTACCGTTCCGGGAATCCGCCGAAACGCACGAACGCCCCATTTCGAAGGTCTGATTCGCAATGGCGTCCAGCCCTTCGATATTGAACTCGTGCGAAGAATAAAACCCCAGCTCATGAGTCAGCGCGGTCGGACCCGGATGCACCCGGTACGTCCCCACGACTTTCCCTGTCTCTTTTTCCTCCACCACCAGAT
>JAZUCR010000737.1:0-6223 GCA_045639225.1 Victivallales bacterium | reverse complement strand
GGCTCTCCCTGCCGCAGCTGGACGGCTATTCGCTGCCGCTGTTCGGCAAGATTTTTCCGGACGGAAAGAATCTGTATCATTCAGCCAATCCGGCCGCCCGGCTTGCGCCCGATGATCTGATTGACATTTTTCATCCGCGGTATATTGGAATTCCGGAACGCCGGGATCGGGGAGATCGAACTCGGTCGGGAAAATTACGATTTTCCCCGGCCCGGTTCCATTTTTGATCCAGCTTCACAACATTATTATCTAGCTTCTAAACGAACTCTGTTTCCCCAAGCACCCTTGCCATAAGGTGCGAGAACTTTTACCGTGGTATATTCCCCGGCTGGATCCGGAGCACCTTCCCAGGTTTCATCGGAAATCAGTTCTGTTTTTCCATCCAGGTGTAATTCTGCCAGGAAACCGCATGGCAAATGCCCGGAATCCGAAACTTTGATTTCAAGCATATTTTCCCCGATTTTCAGCAGGGGAAGCACATCCATGGTTTTAACTGTATTCCAGGCGGAATGGCTTCCTGCAGATTTCCCATTGAGAGTGATTTTGCAGAAATCATCGACCGCAACCAGAAGTTTTGCCTGTTTCGGTAATTTTTTGACCGTGAATTTTTTTCGGAGCTGCGCGGTATTGCCCTGCTTCTGTGCCGAACTTCGATCCCATATCCAGAATGCCCGGCTGGTGAATTCATGCTGAGATGAGTTACGCTGCCGGCACAACCGGTCAAAAGGATCTTCGGCAAAGGTGTATCGCGGTAATGCCTCGGCAGGCGGCAGGGTCGCTGCACTGTACCAATGACAGCTGAAAGGTAAAAACTCATCTGTTATGACCCCGGCCCGGCTTCGGATCCTGCGGTCTTCAAACAAAACCGGCACCTCGATATCCGGGAAACCGATTTTCATTTCGGCATTGACCTTCTGCGGGGTATTGTTCATAGCCAGGTAATATTGATTTCCACTGCAGCTGATCTGGTGGATCACTATCCCGTCCGGAGCCGGAAGCACGGTGCGCTGTCCGTGCAGCAGCAGCGGAGTCAATCGGGAAACTTCGTAAACTGCGGTACGCAGATCGCGGTAAAATTGTTTGTCTTTGACCCTTTGGGTTCCCCAGAAAACAATCCCATTGGCAGTATTGAACAAAGCATCATACATCATGAAACGCAATTCCATGAGGGAAGGATAATCCCCTTTGCGCTTGATTCCCAATGAGCCCCAGCTGGTCCCTTGAAGCACCATCCAAATACTCTTACGCCCGTCCGTCGTTTCATACATGCTGCGGGCATACTTGCCGACCGCGGTTGGATATTTATCCGGCAGCGATGAATGTGCGGATGGATACGGAATAGGATAAATATCAATGCCGTTGATATCAGCTGCCCGGCAGTAAGGACGATTATCTTCAATGGTTGAAAGCGGAGCGGAATTCATCCAGATGGGGTGAAAAGGATCATGGCGGCGCAGAAATTCGCATGAAGCAGTAAACCACTTCAGATTGGTACCTACCCATAAAGGTTCATCCGCCAGAAAATATCCCAGCAGGGATTCATGAGCCAGGACTCTGGGAGAAAGCATTTTGCCCACTCGTTTTTTCCATCCTTCCAGATTGCCGTCTTCACAGTAACGAACTCCAAGGACCACTTTCTGGTTGCAGCGGCGGGCCAGTTCCAGCGTATTCCAGGCGGAATGTTCCAACCCGGACAGAGCCAGATAGCCGGTGAAGCCGGCCGCAGCCGCAGCCTTTATGCAGTCTTCATCGCCGGGAACAGTCATAAAAAGAATCGGCAGCATCGGTTTGCCATCCAAAAAGAAATTGCGGTTTTCTCCCTGAATAAACTCATGCGGAGCCCGGGCATAACGGAAAAGCGGCGCTTTCAAACCAGTCAGCAATTTTCCCTGATGATCCTGCAGTTCTGCCTGCAGCCAATAGCTTCCCGGCTGAACGGGTACCCGCGGAATGGAAAAACTGCCATCCGCACGAAAAGAACTGCGGGCCAGTTCTTTTTCCCCATCCGTCAGCCGGATGATTCCGGATTTCATGCGCGAGTCTGCCTTGACGTATCCCGTGATCCGGCTGATCGGCTGCGTGGCAAAGATTGCATTGCGGTATCCCGGGGAAGTCAGCACGATTTCATATTTTTCAAAAGGATCGGGCTGGAATTCGCAAAGTTTGAAATTTCGGAATGCCACATATCCGCCGCCATTGGCAAAAAGCCGCAGGGAAAAAAGAACATCGGTCAACGGCAAAAAATCCAATCGGACACTTTTCTTTTGCCATGAGGTGTTCCACACATCCTGCCATGGTACCCTGTAAAGGCTTTTCCCGTTGCTGTCCAGAAACTCCAGCCGGTAGCCATGAAAACCGGTTCCGGTTCCGGAATCACCCCGCCCGATAACTTCAAATTCCAGCCGGTATTTTCTGCCAGGTTTCAGCGTCGCGGCAATATTGTTCAGAGTCGCTCCCGGAGTATGAATGTATATTTCCGGAATTTCCGGATATTTGTTTCCGGGCTCGTCCGGGTCGGAACCGACTTTGCTTTTCTCATGGAGCCGCCAGGTGCCTCCCAGCACGGAAGTCGGTGTTTCCGGCGGCGGCAGTTTTTTCAGCTCCCAGTTACGAATTTCCACTTTCCCTTTGCGGACTGTCAATGAAACATACGGGCAGCGCTGCGCTGTGACCGGAAACCGGATTGTCGTTTCAACCCTTTGCCATTGGCCGTTGCCCTTGAGCCAGCGCCAGTTGTCGCTGCATTGACTTTTGGTCTTTCCGTTGACATTGGCCGGCCAGTAAGCGCAAAAACGGAATTCGCTGTCTGCCGAACCTCGCACTTCCGCACTCATCCGATAATTCAGCCCCGGTTCGGCATCTTTGAATGGCTGCCATAAGCTTTTGATTCCATTGGGGCTTCCTTGAACAGATGCAACTCCATCTTGGATCTTGATTTCTCCACGCCACGGACGGGGCGGCTGTCCATTCCATGTCGGGTTGATCAATAAATTCTCCGCGCCCGCTGCTGAAACGGCAATCATGACGGACAGAAAAAAACTTAATTTTCTCGAAATACTCATGCTAAACCCTTACATTTCCGCATTCTTCACCAGTATTGACGGCCCCATTTTTCGGAACTTTTGCAGGTGCTGGAAAAGTGTTGTCCTTCTATGTCTCCGCCGGCCGCATACATGCGCGTTTTCCAGGCAATATCCATTTTCCCATGTGCGCCGCTTGAAGTGGACACCCGTCCATCGCACCATAAAATATTGCAGCCGCTGTCATGCGCTGGAAAAATCAAAGGCTGGCTGGCCAGATTGCAGTTGTAAAGGAAACAACGACCTTGCGGAAAAGCAACCGAACCGTTATACCAGTTCCCGATTACGCTTTCACCCAGCAGCAAGGTGCTGGAGGGGCTTTGAATTCTCGAAATCTTCTGGGTGTTTATCCCTGTATTGTTCCAGGAGCCAAGCCACCATAAATTATATCCGTAATCAATATAGGCCCAGCTGCTTTCCCTAAGAAGCGTGGTTTCGTCTGTGCTCATTTCGCCTTTGACTGTGCTTTTATAAGAACTGCTCCAGTTTTCGCCATCCAGCCGGTTGGGACATAGAAGCATTTTCGGCTGCGGCATGTATTTCCCTGTAAAGAGCAATCCGGCCCAGCAGCGGTTGCCGCTGTCCGCTCTGCCCGGCGGATAATATCCCTGATTGTCATCCAGATAAACCGCAAATGCGATTCCTTGCTGTTTTTCCTGGCTGACGCAGTTGATCGTTCTCGCTCTGCTCCTCGCTTTATTCAGTGCAGGCAGCAGCATTCCTGCGAGAATGGCGATGATGGCGATCACTACCAGGAGCTCTATCAGCGTAAAACGACTTGCCGTTTTACGGCTCAGGTATGAGAGATGAGATATGAGATATGAGATGTTGAAGATGTTTTTACTTCCATGCATAATGACTGCCCTCCTGGGTTATGGTTTTGAAGATTTATTACAAATATAATCGGAAATTTAAAAAACGCCTTGATTTTTCAGCCAATTAATAGTATTATACCGCCAAAAGGGAGATTTTTGTCTGATGCAGAAGATTTTTCATTCGACAATGGATTGTTTCATCGGAGCCACGGAACTGCCGGTCTGGGTGGTCTATCTTGGGAAAGGGCGGCATCCGGCGCGGTTTTTCCACGACCACAACTATTCGGAAATCGCGGTAATCATCAGCGGTCCGGCTCGGCATATCCTTGACGGGGAAAATGTTCCGGTTGCCGCCGGGGATGTGCTGATCGTCCATCCGGGCGCGGTCCATGCGTATGACGAAACCGCGGAAATGGAGATCGTCAACCTGATTTTCGATCCGTCGCGGCTCTCCCTGCCGCAGCTGGACGGCTATTCGCTGCCGCTGTTCGGCAAGATTTTTCCGGACGGAAAGAATCTGTATCATTCAGCCAATCCGGCGGCGCGGCTCGCTCCGGAAGACCTCGCGGAAGCCGTCCGCATGATCCGGAAACTGGAAGACGAACTCAAGGATCCCCTGCCTGGAAAACTGTTTTTGTGCATGGCTCTCTTCATGGAGATCATCGCGTTCATCTCGCGCAAGAGCGGACAGGAAGGCGGGGAACAGCGGGCCAATTTCCTGATCGGCGATGCCATCCGCTATATGAACCGTCATTATGCGGAGCCGGTGGAACTGGAGAAACTGGCGAAGATCGCCAAAATGTCCGAACGGAGTTTTTTCCGTCATTTCCATGTCAGCGCGGGCTGTTCGCCGATCGAATATCTGATGAAGATCCGGCTCAGGCACGGCTGCGACCTGCTGATCAACGGCAATGCGTCGGTCGCCGAGATCGCCATACAGTGCGGGTTCTGCGACAGCAATTATTTCTGCAAACAGTTCCGGCGGGCGTTCGGGGTTTCCCCGCGCAGTTTCCGCCGTCAATACCGTCCGCAATGACCCGGAATCAATTCCTGCGGTCGAGCGAGCGGTAGCCGATCGCTTCGAAAAGATGTTCGCGCCGGATCCTGTCGCTGCCGGCAAGGTCGGCGATGGTGCGCGAAACCCGCAGGATGCGATCGTAAGCGCGCGCACTCAGACCGAATTCCTCGATCGCGTGACGGATCAGCGTCTCGGTCTGCGGATCGAGCTTGCAGTATTTCAGCAGATGCGCCGGTTCCATCCGGCCGTTGCAGGTGATCTTCGTTCCTTTGAAACGTTCCTGCTGGATCGCGCGTGCCTTCATGACGCGTTCGCGGATCGAGGCGCTGCTTTCCGCTTTGGCGCCGTGGGCGAGCAGTTCGTCTTCCGAAAGCGCGGCCAGTTCCACATGCAGGTCGATCCGGTCCAGCAGCGGACCCGAGATCCGCGCCCGATAATTCTGGATCTGCATCTGACGGCAGTGACACGCATGACGGCGGTCGCCGAGGTGTCCGCAGGGACACGGATTCATGGCGGCGACCAGCATGAATTCGCACGGGAACGTGAAACTTCCGGCGGCGCGGGAGATCGTGACCGATCCGTTTTCCATCGGCTGACGGAGCACCTCGAGCACCGTGCGCTTGAATTCCGGCAGTTCATCCAGGAACAGAACTCCGTTGTGCGCGAGGGAGATTTCGCCCGGACCGGGATTCGTACCGCCGCCGATCAGACCGACGTCGCTGACCGTATGGTGAGGCGAACGGAACGGCCGTGTCCGGATCAGCGGAGAATCAGCCGGCAGCAGCCCCATGATGCTGTGGATCCGGCTGGTGGCCAGCGTTTCCGCCTCGGTCATCGGCGGCAGAATGCCGGGAAGACGTTTCGCGAGCATCGATTTTCCGGCGCCCGGCGGACCGACCATTAAAAGATTATGTCCGCCTGCCGCGGCGACTTCCATTGCCCGCTTGGCAGTGCTTTGTCCCTTGACATCGGCAAAATCGGGGATATCGGTCCAGTCCGGTTCGGCGAACAGCGCATCGGCGGCCGAGGGATCGACCGGCAGCAGTTCTCCGCGCAACGCGGAAATCGCTTCCGGCAGCGAGGCCACCGGATAAACTTTGAGCTTGGACGCGGCCACGATCGCTTCGGAAACATTTTTCGCCGGAATGATCTGCTTGCCGAATTCCTTGTGTTCGCGCGCCATCAATGCAACCGAAAGAATGCCGCGGACCGGACGGATGCCGCCGTCAAGCGCGAGCTCGCCGAGGATCATCGCATCCTGCAGCAGGACCGGATCGACCGCGCCCGCCGCGGCGGCCAGTCCCAGTGCG
>JAZUCR010000736.1:0-1792 GCA_045639225.1 Victivallales bacterium | reverse complement strand
CTGAGATACGCCGGCAAATGATTGTGGGGGAGGAATGAACCTCCGAATTTCCGGGCTATAAGCCTTATGGAATTTTGGAAGAAACACCGTAGTTCTTTCGAACTACGGTGTTTTGTGGTACCGGCGATCGGATTCGAATCGATGGTCAATTCAATGAATCCTGATGCATTGTGCGGTTCATATGTTTTGCTGGATCAGAGTGCGGTTTTCTTTTTCAATACGATTTTGACGAAGTTCAGATATTTTCCTGCGCCGGCTTCCATGGATTTGCGGTCGCTGATGGCGTAGCCCCTGTTCTGATTCAGCCATTCGTTCCAGACTTCCTCGTTGGATTCCAGTTCGCCGATTTCGATGATTTCGGCGTTTTTACTGTGGCTGACGATGCCGCGCCAGTAATCGGCATCGTGCACGAGGGCCATCTGTTCCGGCGTCCACGAAAGCAGCAGCTCCGGCGGCAGATTGTCGTGGCAGTCCTTTTTCATGCCGGGGCAGGTGATATAGATGTAGCCGCCTTCGCGCACGTAGGGCAGCAGCTTTTCATCCAGAAAATCGGGATCCACGCCGAAAAAATTGTAGGAATCGGTGCTGACCACGGCGTCGAAGAATTCTTTTTCAAAGGGAAGTGCGCGGGCGTCGGCCTTGACGGGGATGACCTGCTGGTCTGACAGGCCCATTTCAGCGATGAAAAGCCGGTTTTTCTCCGGATCGCACCACAGATCCGCCGCATAAACGGTGAAGCCGTATTCCTTGGCCAGCAGCAGGCTGGTCAGGCCCTGTCCGCAGCCCAGATCGCATACGATACTTTTTTCGGGAATGCAGTGTCCGATGAGTAGTTCTTCCTGCAGCTTCATGGGGTTGGGGCCCATGATTTTTGCCATTAATTCGGGCGTGTTGTATTTTTCGCTGATGGGATAATTCATTTTTTCCACCTCTCCAGATGCGCGTCGAGCAAAGCGGTCACGGCGGCCTTGTCCTGCGCAGTATCGTAAATGCCGTAAAGCAAATACATCGGACTATAATATTGAATGGCTTCCTGCTGTGAACCAAGCAGGTCCGCGACATAGGAAAGTGGACCTGAACCGAGATATTGATGGTACAGCCGGCTCATTTCCTCGCTGCGGTATTGTTCGATGGTCAGCATTCTGCGGAATGACGCTGCGAATTCGTCCTCCGTCCAGTGCCGGAACATGGCTTTGGTAAAGTTGATCAGATCATCTATGGAGGGATTTTCATATTCTTCGGGGACGATGTCAATCGTATCCTCCGGCAAATCGCAGGCAGCGGCTTGTTCCCGGTCGCGCCGTTCCATCTCTGCGAGAATGCTTTCAAAAATGGCCCGTTTGCTCCGGTAATGCTTGTAAAGAGACGGCGCCTTGATGCCGACAGCATCGGCAATCTGTTCCACATTGACGGCTTCATAGCCTTCCTGTGCAAAAAGTTTCAGCGCCTCCGAAAGAATGCGGGATTTTGTGTCTGTTTTTTTCATGGATCCTCACTTGGCTAATAATTATTAGCTATATTATAGACTAATGGTTGTTAGTTGTCAAGCTAGAAGAAAAGTCCCATGCAGTTCATGCATGGGACTTTGGATGAAAAGAAAGACAGCGTAGTTCTTACGAACTACGCTGTGATGGTACCGGCGATCGGATTCGAACCAATGACACTCCGGGTATGAACCGGATTCTCTAGCCAACTGAGATACGCCGGCAAATTGGTTGCGGGGGGCGGATTTGAACCACCGACCTCCGGGTTATGAGCCCGACGAGCTACCGGACTGCTCTACCCCGCGACA
>JAZUCR010000735.1:0-1663 GCA_045639225.1 Victivallales bacterium | reverse complement strand
ATCTTTTCCCGCCGGTTTCCCTGGCCGTGCAGGCAAATTCATCCTGCATCTTCCATTTGTCTCTAAGCAGCATGACATTTTTTCCCGCCGACAACCGACTGTAAACAAAAACCTGATTCATCTGAGAACGGCTGTTCCCCCCGTAAAGATATTCGCCCCGGACAGCAAGGACATTTTTTCCAGTCTGATTGAATTGATCGGGGGTCAGCTTGACCACGGCTTTCTTTGTGCTTTCGGGATCATCGGCATTCCAGGAGGCGATCTTTTTCCCGTTCAGCCAGATATCCGCCTTTTCGCCGGCTTTGCCCATGGAGAAAACGACATTTTTGCCCTGCAGGCTCTTGGAAAGCTCGAACTCCATCCGATACCAGCGGACCAGATATTTGCCGCTCGGCAGCGCGCTGGCTTTTTTCCAGTTCGAAGCGTCGAAATCGACCGCGGACCAGTCCTGTGCCTTGGCACGGGCTTCGGCTCCGGCCTTTTCGAACAGCGGATGCCATTCAGCCATTTGTTTGACAAAACGCTCGGTCTCTTTCGTTTCGAAGGCCTTTTTTTCTTCTTTGCTCAACTGGAATTTTTTCAGCAGTTTCAAATCGCTTTCGGGTCCGAAGGCCTCATATCCGGCAGGAGAAATCCATGTTTCGATCCGGGTCCCACCCCAGGAGGCATTGATGAGACCGATCGGGACCTGCAGATCCTGATACAGTTTACGGCCGAAGAAATAAGCCGTGGCGCTGAATTCCGGAGCAGCAGCCGGCGAGCATTTGACCCAGCCTTTCGGCAGTTTCGTGGAATACTGCGCCGGAAGTTCCGCGTTATGGGACGGAACCAGTCTCTGGAACGCATAACGGATCTCCGGATAATCGGCATCGGCGACTTCCTTTTCGCAATTCTGCGCACTCCAGCCGCGCCGGAAAACTTTTCCAATCGGCATCTGCATATTGGACTGTCCCGAACAGAACCACACTTCACCGATCAGGATGTCTTTCAGTTCGAGTTTGTCCTTGCCGTCAGTGACCGTAACGGAATAAGCGGTTTTGCCGGCTTTCATGGCGGGGAAAACCGTTTTCCAGCAGCCTTTGGCATCGGCTTTCGCGCTTACGGTTTTGCCGTTGAAGTCGACTTTGACTTCCGAATCCGGATCGGCAGTTCCGAAAAAGGTGATCGGTTTTTCCTGCTGCAGCACCATATTGGACGAAAATACGGGATCCAATTTGACCGCACCGACGGCAGCTGCCGTCAGCAGCGCCAGAATGATCGAAGTGATCGATTTCTTCATTTCTGTTTCCTCTTTTTAGTTTTTATTATGAAATGGAATTCTGTTTCTGTCCGGCCGCGGCGGCAGTTTTATCTTTCGCGGTGAAAACCGTCTGGCACCACGCATCCGCTTTTTCAAGCTGCTTTTGATCGGTTTCGGTCGGCGGGAAATGCCCGGTCTCGCGGATGAAGAGAGTTTTGTATGATTCCGGGATCGCGTTGGCGATGGAAAACTGTCCGGCCGGGGCCACGCAGGGATCGAAATTCGCCGGAGAGACGCAGACCGGGATCCGGATATATTTCGCGGCGGCAGAGGCATCGAACCAGGCGAGCACCGCCCGTGCTTCGGGATGTTCCAGAATGTATTGCCGGCAGGATTCGCCGCTGCCGACGGACTGATAATCGA
>JAZUCR010000734.1:0-9328 GCA_045639225.1 Victivallales bacterium | reverse complement strand
AAAAAATTCTGGCAGATCATCATCAATGACCAAAACGCGTGGAGCTCTCAAACCAGTGGACGGGTGCTGAACCGCTGGATACAGATGAAGGATCTCCGGGTGAAAACCAGCCGCCGCGCCGATGGCTGGACTGCCGATATCGCCGTTCCTCTGAAAGAACTGAAAACCGATAAAAAAGATCTGCGGTTCAACCTTACCCGGGAACGCAATGTCAAAGGCCGGAATACGGAATATTCCACCTGGTCGCCGCTGGCGGGTGCGGGCAGCTGGCATTCTCCGGACAACTACGGCAATCTCACTTTCCTGCCGCAGTGATCCGGCGGAACGGTCAGAACCGGCTCCAGTCCGGTTTTTTACCGAAGCATCCCCGTATCTTTTCCGCATCGAATTTTGCCGTCCGGTCGTAATTGTAAATGCCGTTCTGCTCCTGTTCGATGTCGGTCAGCTGGGTGTAGCAATAACCCGCCACCCGCGGATTGTCCGTCAGCGTCCGGGTCAGTTCGGTGATCCGCTGTTCTGTTTCTGTCCGGGTCAGCTGTTCCTTGTTGTAGCCCCAGGAAACTTTGGAAAATGGCTGTCTGCCTGCCGGGATGAACCGGACCCCGCCGTATTCGTCCACAATATACGGCTGTCCGTCCCAGGCGGATTGCTCGAATTCCGGTTCCAGCATGTAGACCGGCTGCCGGTTGACCGCCTCATCCAGCTGCGCCGCCGACTGGGCATAGTGGTGGACCGTCCACAGATCGGTTTTGACATGACAATAGCCGGAAGTATCGTTGACCGGACGGGTCGGATCGAGCCGCCGCGTCAGGTCGTAAACATCCGCAATGAACCGGCGGTGTTCATCCGCATCATAGTATGCCCGGGTCTCGTTGAACGGCGTCCAGACCATGATGGACGGATGATTGGCAAGCTGTTCCACCACCGCACTCCATTCGGCGAGATAATCGCGGAAACTCCGCTGGTAATCCGGGTTGCACGGACCGAAATGCTGCCAGAAACTCATGCCCCAGTCCGGAAATTCCGCCCAGGTCAGATAGCCCAGCTGGTCGGCCCAGTAATGGAACCGGTCGTCGAAGCATTTCTGATGCAGTCTTGCCCCGTTGAATCCGGCCTGCATGGAAAGTTCGATATCGTGTTTCAGCGCTTCATCGGAAGGCGCGGTCCAGATCCCGTCTTCATAAAATCCCTGATCCAGCACGAACCGCAGAAAGACCGGCTGGTTGTTCAGATAACACCGCCCGTTTTCGAGATGGATTTTCCGCAGTCCGGCATAAGATTTGACCGTGTCGAGAACCATTCCGTTTTCATCCCTCAAGGTCAGAACGATGTCATAAAGGAACGGTGTTTCCGGATTCCATTCTTTCGGCTCTTCCAACGCCAGAGTGAAAGCGCCCGGCCCGGCGTTCAAGGTTCGTGAACACACCTCTTGGCCGTGGTCCAGAATCGCGGCAGTCAGCTTCAGACCGCGCCGGACCGCATGGAATTCCGGCAGGAAAGTGAACGTGTCGTTGTCATAATCGGGAATGATCCGGCAGCTTTTCAGTGCAAAAGGATCCACCGCTTCCAGCCAGACGGTCCGCCAGATCCCGGTGGTCCGCGTGTAGCTGCATGCCCGGGATTCCCGCCGCGTGCATTGTTTGCCCAAAGGCTGAAGTCCGGAGCGGGTATCATCCTTGACGCGGACAACGAGATTGTGGGTTTTTCCCGCCTGAACGAAACGGGTCAGATCGATCGCGAATGCCGCGCTGCCGCCGGTATGGCGTCCGGTTTCCTGTCCGTCGAGATAAACAACGCAGCGGTAATCGACGCCGCCGAAATGAAGCAGGATTTTTTTCCCGTTCCAGCCCGCCGGGATTTCCAGAGTCCGCCGGTACCACATCATCTCGATGAAATCGGTGTAACCGACGCCGGAAAGTTTGCTTTCCGGACAGAACGGCACATTGATATGTCCGTCGAAAGCTGCTGCATTTTTCCAGTCCCGTTCATCTCCGGATTTGGAGAAATCGAACTGATACTCCCATTCGCCGTTGAGGCAGACCCATTCATCCCGTTCGAATTGAGGCCGGGGATATTCATTGCGAGGCAGCATCAAAAAATACCGTATGTTTGTTTATTTTTCCAGCTCGAAGCTGAATTTGAAGGTGCCGGACTTGGTTTTCTGCCGGTTGATCCGGACGACGCCCGGAAACATGATGTGCGCGCCATACCAGTGGTCGGCATCGCGCAGCAGGTCGCGGCGGGATTTTGCCGCGGCGGTCGGCGACATGTCGAATCCAGCGCAGAATTGCGGACGCGGGATCTGCAGTGCCGCAGCGTGCACGATATCTCCGACAAAGTAAATGGTCTTCTTGTCCGGTTTTCCCTTCTGGGCAAGTTCCATTCGGAAGACCGTATGGCCCGGCGTATGGCCCGGATAACACAGCGGCGTGAGTCCGTAGGGTTTCACTTCTTCATCATAGTTCACCAGCACCAGATTTTTCTGATTCGGAGTGATGTGCCTCGCCAGATTTTCCCGTCTGGGATCTTTGGACCATTCGTCATATTCCTTTTGGGCGATATAGATTTTTGCCTTGGGAAACGCCGGCGTTCCGTCGGCCGTGGTCAGTCCGCCGACATGGTCGGGATGGATGTGCGTGATGAACACGGCGTCGATATCGGCCGGTTTCAGATTCATTTTTTCCAGCTGCGGCAGCAGTTGGTTCTGCGGTTTTCCGTATCCGGCGTCGATCAGATAATTTTTGCCGCTTTTGCCGTCCGCGATGAGGAATACGTTCAGCGAAGCCTCATACGAAGTTCCCGGCCGGAATTTTTCGCTCGGCTGAACACTGCGGAACATTTTGCCGGACATGACCATCGACTGATCCTGAATGGAAAAGATATCCCGTTCCGGATAAGAATATTTCACGACTCTGGCTTGGGCGGGTTCGGCCTGGATCTGGGCCGCGACGGCGATTGCTGCGAAAGCAGTCAGCAGTTTTTTCATGATGCAGGACTCCTGATGGTTATAATTCGCCATACTATAATCCGGGAGCGGAAACAAAACAACTGAAATTCCGAAAAAAACCGGATTTTTACCGCCGCCGTTTCCTCGCGGCGGCAGCGCCGGATCAATCGGTCAGGATCAGCAGCGGCCAGAGATGCGGTTTCATATACGGACTTTTGCCTTTTTCAACCGCCAGGGAATAAGCGAGTTTGACTTTTTTGCCGGAATCGCGGTCCGCGGCATACAGGGCGAATCCCATATTATAACCTTTTTCCAACCTGGCCGGCAGAACGGACCAGGCCGGGAATGCGACTTCGTAGATATAACCGTCCGCAGTCTGCGTGAATTTGGCATTGATCCCCTTGGCGACCGCGTTGTTCGGCGGCGCCGCGGTTCCCAGCGTGAGCTGCATATCCGGCGACAGTGCGCGGAACACTTCACAGCGTTTGCCGTCTCTGGTCGGCATCAGCGTATAATCGTAATCGTCGTCATCGTAAACGGTGCGTCCGTATTTCCTGGCGGACCGCCGGGTGTCGAAGTAGACTTGAACGCAATCCCAGTTGTAGCGGTTGCCGGGCAGATCGCTGACGGTCAGTTTATCATCATTGACCGTTACGCGCAGATAAAGGTTTTTATCATCCCAGGCCACCTGGAATCCGGCGGAAAAATCTTTCGGTCCCGCATATTTTTCCGTTTGGGAATCAATGCAGAGATTGGTCATCGGGATCAAGGGGATCTTCGACCAGTTTCCGGTGAATCTTTTCGCCAGGATCACTTGATCGCTGATGACCGAGGAGATGGTTTTCCCCTCGGAAACACATTGGAACGGCAGATTGATCCGGTTGATTTTTTCCGGACTGAGTTCCTGCTGGAGCGGCAGGAAGATTTCCTGCGTTTTTCCTTTGTTCAGCCGGATGTCGAACTCTTGTCCTGCGGCTTTGACCTGTCCGGTGACCGGTCTGCTCAAATCGCTGGCAAAACTGATTTTGATGCGGTTGTCGGGGAGGATTTCCGAACTGGTGCGGAAAGGCAGCTTGCCGCCGTTGTCGAGTTTCGCGGCGGAAAACGCTTTCACAAAAGCATCCGTATCGTCGACTTTGCCTTGAATGAGGATCGGGAAAGCGGATACGGGGAAACGACCGTCTTTCAGTGGCTTGCGCTCCACTCCCATCATGTCGTAATATCTGGCTCCGGTGTAATTGAATTGCGCGAAAGGAGCGGCGGCACGGCCGGTCTGCTGGTCTTTTGCTTCATTCCAGACCGCGGCCAGCGGCGCTCCGCTTTCATCGATCCAGACCAGACAGCGGGTTTCCGGCGCAAAGGTATGATCGCCGACAAACTTCCGGGGATTTCCCAGCCTCGTTCCGAGCGTATTGATGATTTTCTGGATGCCGCGCGGAGTGAGACTCAGGTCCATGTTGAAGGAATTGATGTAATTGGCGGAGCTGGTGACGCACCATGCCCGGTCGAAAATGGTCAGGAAGATCAGATAACAGCGCATATAGTATGCGGTGCTGAGCATTTCGGTCCATCCGAGGTCGTAGGAGAGGGGGCCGCCGCCCCAGCCGCGGGACCCCCATTCCACCATCAGACGTCCCCATTCCGGGATCTCGTAGGGATAAAAATGCATGCCTTCCGGAAAGGCCAGCGGGGTCTTGTCATAGCCGTGTTTTGCGGCTGTTGACACGAAGGCTTTCAGATTGTCGTAAAGCTGGGTGATGTCTTTGGTGTAGAAATGACAGGCCAGCACATCGGGTTTGAATTGCCGCTTTTCCCAGCAGGAAAGCAGATAATCCAGCTGCGCGACTCCGCCGGTGATATCCATGTTGCAGTCGCCGGCCTCAAAGGCCCAGGCATCGGGATAAACCTCTTTGACCGCTTCGCAGAAGGCGATCACCAGGTCCGGATAATGCGGATCGCTTTTGATTTCCATCGGCCATTCCGAACCGATATTGTAGGATTTGAGGCCCGGGGTTTTTTTCAGCAGTTCGATGCAGATCGACTTGAATTTCTTCCGGTATTCTTCATTCCAGCCGCCCGTGAGGCGGTAATCGGGCAGCAGGGCGTCCTTGTCATCCCAGTGCGCTTTCCAGGGATCGCGGACCAGGAAAAAGGTGCGGCCGTCCGGGATCTGCAAATTTGGATATTTCTGTCTGTATCTCGGCGCCGGAGCGCGTCCCGCGCAGGAAACATCGAAGGGGATCACCCGGTATTTGCGGTAGAGCCGCAGTGCTTCCGGGGTCATCGGGCAGGCGTGGCCGAAGGCGCCCACTCCGACCTGCTGATAACGCCGGAGCTGTTTTTCCGAAGCGGTTTTCATGGAGCCGTGGCCGCCGGCATAGGTCATGGAATACATTTTCGCCGTCCGGTGACGGTTTTCCAGGAACGGCATTACCGCGAAACGGAAATACTCGCTGCGTTTTTCCTTGACTCCGGAAACGTTATAGGTGACTTTGACGATGTAAATTCCCTGCGGAACGATTCCGATATCCAGCGCCTTGCGGGGATATTCGCCTTTTTTCAATGAAAACGGCACCCGGGTATGGTAAATTCCCTCTTTGAAGAAATTGGTCACGGAAACTTCAGCCGTACCGGAGACCGTTTGTTCCGATAAAGTGGAAAATTCCAGACTGCAGTCGGCTCTTTTTCCGTCCTCAAAAAAATTCAAGCCGTCCGGCGAGTTCAGCGCGGCCGTGATCAGCGGAGCCTGGAATGGTGTGGCCTTTTTGCCCGCTTCCAATTGAAAACCATCGACAAAAGCCGTTTTACCCTTGGCCGACCGGGGACGGAAGATGATATTGATCGCGCCGCGTTTCGGAAAACGGAAAGGGAACTCATACCGTCTCCAGTCCTGTCCCCGCAAGGTGATCGTGCCCCGTTTGATTGAATTATACCAGCTGATCTCGTCCGATACCTGGATATAAACGCTTCCATCGCCTTTGGCGTAAAAACTCAGTACGTAATCGCCGGCTTCGGCGGGAACGGTATTCAAATAAAAGATACCGGCTGCCGGCATGGAATATTTGCCGAATTTGGATACCTTATCCGTCAGAATATTGGCATTCGACTGTCCTTTGGCGAATCCCTGTCCGGCCGACCAGTAATAGAGTGTTCCTTGTGCGAAATACGGATTCAGCAGCAGATTGCGGCCGGTGCGTTCCGGGATCCGGAGATTGTCCAGCGCATAGAAATCGACCCCGCCCGGAAGGCTGGCCGTTTTTGCCGTGATCGTTCCGGGATCGATCACGTAATGCCAGTCCAGGGTCCGCGGACTGTAGCGGTAGCTCCGGTTTTTGAACGGGTGGATGTAGTTCGGTGTGATCGGGGTAATGGTGATGGTATTGGCAGGATTTTCCGTAATCAGCCTGCTGACGCCGAAGGCTCCCCAGTCTTTGCGTTTTTTATTCCAGATCCGTTCTTCCCGGACCACGCCCGGACATTGCAGGAAAATGCCGCAGTCCCTGAATCTTTTTCCGTCCGGGGTTTCAAACTTGTAACGGATATCCAGTTTCTTTTCCGGAGTGAGCGAAACTTTCAGTTCCCAGTCTTTTAAAATGCGGTCCAGCTGGTCTTTTTTATGAAACGGCACCACGCCTTTCCAGGTGATCGTCTGCTTTTCAGGATCGGCAGTTACGCTCAGAATGCTCATTTGTCCGCCCTGGTATTGTTTGACGACCGGAGAACTGCGGTTGGGCTGCCAGCCGTTGAACGGCGTGTTGACGAAGAAATAACCGGAAATGATTTCCCGGCTGCCCGCCAGGTAGGAAAAGGTGGCGTTGTTCCGGAAAACGAACCGTTTCCCGCCGAAAAAGAAGGTTTTGTTGGCCGCATCGAACCCGATTTGAGGTCCGGATGTTTTCTGCGGTTTGACCTCGGCAGCGGTCTTCAGCGGGGCCGGCGGCGCCTTCAGAACGGGAACCCCGCCCGAAACCTGAACGGCAAGCAGCAATGCGGAAAAGATAGAAACGGTATGCAGATTCATTTTTTTATCCCCTATCGAACAGGCTGAACTGTGTTTTCATGCCCGATCCATGTTGTGATTCAGTATTTGACCCAGTAGCCTTCTTTGAACCGGGTGCCTTCACGGTAGCTTTCCACATTGCCTCCGGCATGAAGAAAATTGCTTTTGACATTATGCCGGTAAGCCGGCCCCCAGCTTTTCCGCAGGGATTCGCTTTGCGCCGGATCCGTATACAGCGGCGCATTGTAGCTGTCGCTGGTGAAGAAACACTCTCCGATATTCTTGACCAGCGCCTTTTCGATGAGTATAACGGAATCCGGGTAATTCTGGTCCATTCGTTTGTGTTCGGTATCGGCATCTCCGGGCCACGCGGTTTTCATGACCAGCCAGCCGCCGCTCTTCGGCAGATTCGGCGCGGAAGTCGAAGTATACCGTTCCAAAGTCGGACCGTATGTTATGCAGAAGGTCGCTTTCGGAGCCGTGCTAATTATGGAGAAATCGGCGGCTGGGCATTCGAGTGTTTTGGAATTTGCCCGGGAAAGAACCAGCCGGTCACCTTTGACTCCGACATACTGCATCAGCGGGCCCCACCAGAAGGTATTGCATGCATTTGTTGTCCAGCCGTCTTTCGGTCGCTTGATCGGGAAATTGTTCTTGTTGCTGGTAAAATGATTATTATTGTCTCCGGCATACATGTTCACTGCCAGATAGATCTGACGCATGTTGCTGCTGCACGAAGCCTGTTTGGCCATATTTTTCGCATTGTTCAGCGCCGGCAGCAGCATCCCCGCCAGGATCGCGATGATTGCAATTACCACAAGGAGCTCTATCAAAGTAAAATTCCGGATGTTTTTATCGCTGCAATCACGATCCGAAGCTGAAAACCGAAGATGAATTTTGGTGAACTGTTTCATGGTATTAATCCTTTCATTACTCATTGTATGGTTCAAAATAACCGGATTTTCATTCTGCCCGGCCTGATAGTGTTTCCCTTCTAAAGCCTCCCTTCCATTATATCCCGGTTGTCTGAACTGGATTCCATGCCGGAACATGTTCATATTTCCTCATAACAGATCCTTTCTCTGGCTGAATGCAGTCTCCCCGACCGTCAGCTGCGTCGGAAACTTGATCGTCTGGTAACAGGCAGTGTTCGGTGAACGGACTGATTGAATCAGCAGTCTGGCTGCCATTCGGGCCGCTCCGCTCCGCGAATAATCGATCGAGGTCACTTGCGGGATTTCCGGCATCTGCCGTTCCAGCCGGTTCAGATTGTCGTAACTGACCAGCTGGTAATCCCGCCCGCAGACCAGATTTTTCTCATTGAACGCCTGGATCAGACCGTAGGTGATCTGATAACTGCACGACAGCACCAGTTTGTTCCGGATATCCCCAATCTCCCGGTAGGCTCTTTGCGGAGTCTCGAAGATTTCCAGATTGATGCATTGTATCCGGTCCGCCGGGAAACCGTGCTGCAGGGCACTGTGCAGAAAAGCATCATGCCGCACCATCACGTTTTTATGCAGATAACTGATGATGACTATGCCTCTGAATTTCTCCGGAACGGCCAGTTCAAAAACCCGGTCGATCGCTGCCGTATGATCAGGAATCACCTGCGGACAGGAAAAATTCAGTTCGTATTCCGCATGGTAGAAGACGACCGGGATTTTCAGCGACCGCAGGAAATCCATGGTGTTTTCACTCGTATAAGTGGGGGAAAACAACAGTCCGTCCAGTTCATTCAATGTCGCCGACGGATTCCCGAGGCATTCCGAATAGGGAATGATCCGGTAATCGCAGTTCTCCGCTTTGAAATACGAGATGGCAGTTTCCGGAAAGACGTTGATCAGCATGTTCCAGGCCCGGTCCTGGGATTGACCGAAAACATCGGTGATCCCCAGCTGCAGACGGCGCCCGTGGACGATATTTTTCTGGACGTAATTTCCGCTGCCGTTCCGGCGGATGATGATGGAATCCTTTTCCAAAAGGTCCAACGCGCGATTGGCGGTCATCATGCAGACATGATATTGCTCCGCCAGATCGTGTGCGGACGGCAGCGGCGACCCCGGCGCCAGTTTCCTGCTCCGGATCTTCTGCCGCAGCGCCGCCGCTATCGTGCGGCTCTTCATCTTCGGATTTATTGTTTTGATCATGTTCCCTGCCTTTCAATAAATATTATAGCTGTTTTTCCAATTATTACAATACTGCTCAATGATAATAATATCAAATAATTAAATGAAAATGATTTAGAAAAAATGATCCTATATCACTGCTGTCCGGTAAAAAATCAGCAGAAAAAATCTCCAAAAAGATCGGGCTGATCGGGTAAATTCCAGTCTGGAGGTTTCAGAATTGTTTTTCTAGTCCATGATAAGACCTCAAGC
>JAZUCR010000733.1:0-16355 GCA_045639225.1 Victivallales bacterium | reverse complement strand
CCGTAATACTGGAACTGGATATCCAGCGGATAATTGGAATAGCCGTCCGCAAAATGTTTCCAGGCATCGACCGCGTGCTTCCAGTCCGAGCCCCATTCGGGTTTGGCGAGTTCTTCGAGGAACGCATCCTCGCCGCGCGAGAAATCTTCATAGGCCAGCTTGCCCGCCGCTTCGTTCATCAGACCCGGATAGTTGCCGAAATACCAGCACTGCAGCACGTGCTGAACACCCAGGTCCTTCATTTTCTTATATTTGCGGTAGACCAGTCCCGGTGCCGGGATATACGGCACCGTGGCGCATTCATGCGAGCAGGCCACCTGCAGTTTGGCCGCGAACTGACAATGTCCCTTGGCTGCTTCCGCCATCAGGGAGAACCGGTCGGAGGGTCCCACCGCGGACAGCCAGTAATCGCCGCCGGCCCGCACCGAACCCAGCTGACGTTTGGTCACGCCCGATTCGAAATTGAACGCCAGCGCGATATCGGACGGCAGTTTGGACGGCATCTGCGTGATCCAGCCCGAAACCTGTTCCACATACGGCATGTAAAGCCAGCTGATCAGTTCCGCTTTCGGATTGGCATCGTTCATTCCCTTTTTGAGGGATCCGAGCACTTCCGCCAGAATTTCGCCGATCGATTTCCCGCACCGTCTGGAACACGGGATCGTGCCGCTGTCGTCGAAACAGCTGATCCGGCTCAGGCACGAAGTCATGCGCTCCCCGTGCGAGATCGAGATCATCCCGCCCAGATTCGGCACCGAACTGAACAGCGAATAGGTGCATTCATACAGATATTTCTTCGCCATTTCCGAATTGACGCAGAAACTGTTCATGTCGACCCCGACGTCTTCCTTCAGGAAACCCGGTCCGAGCAATTCCTCGCAGCCCGGAGGAAGCGGATTCCCCAGCGACTTCGACCAGTAGGACGGCTCGATGCAGAACGCCCAGGTCTTGATTCCGTAACGGCGGCAGCGTTCCACCGTGGCGCGCAGTTTGGCGATCCGCTTCGCCGCATCCGGCACAGCTTTCCGGATCGACGTGTCGCAGATTTCCCGGAACGTGATCGTCAGCCACAGTCCGTTTACCCCTTCATGCGCCAGACGGCTCAGATATTCTTCCGGATAATAATCGATATCGTTCATCAGTTCGTCGATATTGAACGGCGGCCGTTTGATCGGTCCGAAGAAACAGCGCGAGATCCGGTTCCGCAGCCACGGCTTGCGGCAGATCGTTCCCTGCTTGAGATACGGAGAACCGGCCAGCAGATCGCGCAGAAAATACAGTCCGCGCCGCACCGCTTCCGTATCCGAGGCTTCGAGCAGGACATCTTTTTTGCCGACCGTCAGGCGATACTCTTCCCAGGCCAGACCGGAGATTTCCTTCACTTCCACGGCAACTGCTTTCCCGGTCAGTTTCGCTTCGCCCAGAAAACGGTCGAAATCCGCATAAGCGGTCTCCAGCAGTTTTTCCGGGTCGGGAAAATCGGATTTCAGATACAGACCGCCCCGGGTGTCCAGTTCGTCAGCTGCGCAGGGACGGTCTTCCCAATGCGCGGTAAACGGCGTGTGTTGTTTCAGCATCCCGACAAAGGCCGGTTCGCCCTGCGGATAAGCCGGCATCCCGGCGGTATAAATGTTCTCCATTTCCCATCTCCTGGTTGAAATTCGGTTTTTATTCGGCAATATGACTTCTTTTAAGTGAAAATGCAAGTCCCCGGCGATAAAAATCTCGTTATTTTTCGCCGGCGCGACAGACGGTTGATCCCGGCGGCGCTGTCACCATACCGCAATTTTTCAAACTTTCCTTAATTTTTATTTTTTTGCCTCTTGCATTTTAGAAAAAAACGTGTATAATATCTGTAAACTGTAATAGCATTGATTCAAAAAACAGGTTTTAAAAATTACGATAAAATGATGGAACGATGCAAATATCTTCCGATCAAACGCCGGATCCGGCAGGAGATCGAAGCGGGAAAATATGTTTCGGAACCGCTGATGAGCCGCCGGGAGATGGCGGCGCATTTTCACACCACTACCGTGACCTGCAACAAGGCAATCAATGAACTGCTCCGCGAAGGCGTACTCCACACGATCCCGGGAAAAGGAACTTTCCGGCATCCGGATTACGGGTCCGCGATCCGGTCGCTGCATATCTGGATCCCCACCCTGGAACTGTTTTTCTATTCCCGGCTGGCGCAGAAAATCTCCCGGCTGGCTGCGGAATACAATTATACCCGGGTCACCATCAACATGAACCGGCTGTTCCCGAAAAACCAGCCGGAGATCCTCGCCGATCAGCTGGCCGATCCCAATGCGGATGTCTTTCTGTATTCCGTCAACGACCCCCGCACCATTCCGGTCCTGCTGAAGCATCCGGAACAGGTCGTACTGCTCCGCACGGGAGACGTCGAACTGAACGGAAAAATCGACCGCGCCCGGATCCAGCGCTGGCACGGAGAAAAACTGTCCGTTGATCATCTGATCCGGAACGGTCACCGGCGGATTTTCTGCATCTGCACCAACCCTCTGAATGTGCCCCAGAATGACGGTTATACGCTGTCCCTGGTGGAACACGGCATTCCGCTGAACCGCAAATTGAAGATCATTCTGCCGAAATGGGACGTTTCGGAATATGCCGAACGGCAGAAAATGATCGAAGAATGTCTGCGCCGTTATCTGCGCTTTTCCGACCGCCCCAGTGCGGTTTTCTGCTACACCAACGAAGTCGCGGCGATGTTTCTGACCGCCTGTCTGAAAGCCGGGATTCGCGTGCCCGAAGACCTTTCCATTGCCGCCTATGAAGGTGCAGCCATGCCGGAGACCGGGATCTACCAGATCACCTCGACCGGACCGGAACTGGAAAAAACGCTCCGCATCCTGCTCCGGAGGCTTTCCTCCCGGGGAAAGAAATCATACTCCGATTTCGACTTCGATATGGAAATGCTGGAAGGAAACACCGTTCGCAATATCAATTCGAATAAATAATCATAGAGAAAGGATCATGCCATGAATCAAATCGAAACCGTCCATCCCCTGAAAAACCTGTCATCAGGTAAATCATTCACGCTGATCGAACTCCTTGTTGTTATTGCGATCATCGCGATTCTGGCGGCCATGCTGCTGCCGGCGCTGAACAAGGCGAAAGCCACCGCCCACAAATCCCAATGCATGGGCAATCAGCGCCAGCTGATCATGGCATTCCTCAATTATGCCAACGATAACGGGGAAGTCATCCTCACCAGCACCGATGCGGAAAGATGGGTATCATACATATACACCAGACTTGGATTTAACAAGGGTTCGGCGAAAGACAACCACGCAGGAGTTGCCACCTGGCAGAAACTGGTCGTCTGTCCTTCGCTGCCGCCTTACAAATATGAAGACCTTTATAAGGTTTACGGCATCCGGCTTGGAACGAAAGGAACTTTCCCCGTCGGTCTCTACCAGACGATCGCAAAATATGCGGATGATTCGCATAATGCCTATTTTGTCAAAATGAGACCGATGAAACATCCCTCCTCCAACATGCTGATCGGATGCAGCATCGGCTCCGAGTTCGGCAAAACGCAGAGCTATGTCGTGCAGATTCGGAAAAGCGATTTGGGCAAATTCTTCACCGGAGCGCATATCAACCGGATGAATGCGGCCTGTCTGGACGGACATGTGGGCAACTGGAACGAGCAGGATTTCTTTACGGAAACATCCAAAGAGTATATCGCCCAGAAAGATTCTGCGAACACCACGGCCCTATGGATCGCGAACACCCAAAGACGTTACATCAATCAAAACATCCCGTATTGAGTCTGAAACACTGTATGGGAGAAAAAAGATGAGAACTTTCACCACAGCATTGACCATGCTTCTGATCCTCGGGACGGCGGCGCTCCGGGCGGACAACGGACTCCGTCTGCCGGATACGGATCTGAAATTCAGTGGAAAATACGCCACCGCGATTCTGAAGTTTCCGCTTTTGGCCAGACAGCCCGGCAAGATCCCCGTGCTCAAAGCCAGAATTTTCTATGAAAAAGAAAAAAACGGCGGCGGCAGTTATACCGTTTCCCTTTTCCTGAACGTCCATAAGATGAGTGTAAAGACATACGGCGGAAAAAACCGTCTGCTCCGCCTCAGTCCCCCAGTCGATGCGAAGGGCAAGGCCGACGGACGGACCGCGCGGTGGTACCGCGACGGCTGGTTCGTGATGAACGGATCCGGAAGCGGCAAAACCGATGACCGCATTCTGAAAACCGCGGACGGCGGCTGGGTCTATTATTTCGATATTTCCGATCTGGTCAAATACACTGATACGGACTGTGAGATCCGGGAAAACCATTTCCAGATCGCCAGCTATAAAAAACTCCCGCTGAAAATCCGGGATATGGAGATCATTTATCTGACCGACACGGAAGCGGACCAAATGAGAAAACAGTAAAGGAAATCCATGGAATGAATAAATATCTGATTCTTTTTTGTTCGGCGGCCGTGCTGTTTTCCGCGGCGGGACAGCATCCGGCGGCGACCGATGGCAAGAGCGGCATGGTTATCGTGTGCAACTCGTCCGGAGATGCCCCCGCATTGCGGTATGACAATGTGTATAAAACGAAAAACACTTCCGCTTTTGCCGCCAAATATCTGGCCGGATTTCTGAAGCGGATCACCGGAGCTGATTTCCGGATCATGGAAGAGACGCAATGGGACGGAAAAACGCCGGCGTTTCTGGTGGGAAACACCGCCTTCGCCCGGAAAAACGGCATCGATTTTTCCACGTTCAAATCCGAGGAATGGCTCTATAAAAGCGTCGGCGGCAACCTGATCCTCGGCGGAGGCGAAAACTTCGGACAGCTGATCGCGATCTGTAAACTGCTGGAAAACGAGCTGGGCTGCCGCTACCTGGCGTTCGATGAACAGTATTTTCCGAAAAAAAACTCTCTGGAACTGCCGAAGCTGGACCGCCGCGGTGAACCGTCCTTCACCAACCGTTCGATCTACACTAAAAGACAGGAGGGAAAACTCTGGGAAAAACTGCTCATGTTCTTCCGTTTCAACCGGGGCACGATCCATGGACGGGAAACAGCGATTTACTCCAAACAGTTCAGTCGGACCCACTCCCTGTACAAGTTTGTCGATCCGGATAAATATTTCAAAGACCATCCGGAATATTTCAGCATGAATGCGAAAGGCGAGCGTTATCGCGGACACGGGAACGTCGGCGGCGGGGTCTGTTTTTCCAATCCGGAAACGGCCAAAATCGCCGAGGCGTCGCTGCGCAAATACATTGCCGCCGACCGCCAAAAATATCCACGGGAACTCTGGCCGACGATTTACTCTATCCAGCAGCTGGACAGCACCCATATCCTGTGTCTTTGTCCGGAATGCAAAAAGATCACCGCACGTGAAGGCACCGAAGCCGGTATCCTGCTGCTGTTTCTGAACCGCATCGGACGCGCGATCGCCGCCGATTTCCCGGAAGTTTCCATCCATACGCTCGCCTACAACTCCTCCGAATGGGCACCGAAAACCATCCGTCCGGAAAAAAACGTCAAAATCCAGTATTGCGACCTGCATTCCACCAGCGACTGTTACCATCCTCTCACGCATCCGTCCAACCGCAGACAACTGGAGATTCTCGACTCCTGGCAAAAACAGGGAATCCTGCTTTATGAAATCTGGGATTACTGGAATATGGGCGGACGGTATTTCTTTCCGCCGCATGTGGAAACCATGGCACATGCGATCAAGCCGGACCTGACTAATTTTCATGAGCGCGGCATCCGGAATTTCTTCGCGGAAGCGGAACACTCTTATTACGCGGTCGACGGCAATTTCTATGATCTACAGCTCTATCTCGGTCTCCAGCTGCTCGACGATATCACCAAAGACGACCGAAAACTGATCGAAGAGTTTATGCGGATCTACTACGGGCCCGCGGAAAAACCCGTGTATGCCGCCTACCGGAAGATTTCCGAAGCGGTTTACGGCTGTCCGCGTCTCCATTCGGCCGATCCTTCCAGACCGTATCAGACCGCAGAATTCATGAAAGAGGTCTACTCGCTGCTGAAGCAGGGACAGCTGGCAGTTCCCGAAAAATCCCCCTGGCGCTATCGGGTCGAACGCGAACTGCTTCCCGTGCTGCGGACCATGGTCTACTTCGACAACTTCCGGCTTGGCAGAAGCAAAAAGGAAGTGCTGGACGAATACCGTACGCTGCTGATGCGTCAGCTCCGTTATATCTATTCGGCAAAAGAACTCAAAAAAATCATGCCAATGGTGGAAGCGGACATCAACCGGATTTCCTTCGAATTCAAAACTCCGGCAAAATTCGCATCCCTGCCGGAAAATGAGATCCGGAAATTTTCCGCCATCGACTTCAAGTCGGGGATCGTGGACGATCCGGAATCCAGTTTGAAAAAAGTCGTCCGGATCGGAAAAACCCATCGGCTGAAACAGCAGGAAAATGCGGAGGTCCACAACCGTCCCTGCCTCGATACCCAGCACGGGAAAACCATCTTTGGCGTGTCCAATCTGACCCAGAAAGAATCCTGGCGGATCAACGTGGATGAAATGCCGCCGCAGGATGAAAAATATCACTGGTACTGCATCCGGAATTGTCATCTCGGCGCCCAGAGCGATTTCTGGGCCTGGGGCTGGTACAACCGCTGTCCGCTGAACAAAGTCTATCTGGACGGGGCGGATAACCGCTGGGACGTCTGGTTCTCGCTGAAAATGGTCGGCCCCTCCTACGTGATCGGGTCCAAACAGAAGAACAATTTCTTCCTGGAATGCGTCATTCTGACCAAACCCGGCGCGATCAAATAAAAACGGAAAGCAGCAATGAAAAAAATGGCTGAAGAAAAAATACGGGGCGTTCCCTATGGTTCGGCGGAACTGCCCCTGTTCGGAGAAGCGGATGTAGTGATTGCCGGCGCGGGTCCGGGCGGACTCGGTGCCGCACTCGCCGCCGCCTGGCAGGGAGCCAAGGTTCTGGTCGCGGAAGAATACGGCGTGGCCGGCGGCATGGCTGCCATTGCGGAAGTCCATCCGTTCATGCGCAATCATGCCGGCGCGGTCTGCAACGACGCTCCGGTTTACGGACAATGGAAAAAGGCGATGGAACCCTATTTGCCGGACGGACTGTTCGATAAGATCGCGGATCCCAACGATTACTCCTGTTATTCCATCAACAAATCCGCGGCGGCGCTGGCGGCGGAAGATCTGCTGCTCGCCGCCGGAGTGAAGATCCTGTATCATCACAGCATTGTCGGAGTGAAGAAAGATGCGGAGAACCGCATCACCGGACTAATCTGCCGCACCCGCGGCGGATTCGGTCTGCTGCGCGGCAAATGTTATGTGGACTGCACCGGCGATGCCGAGGTCGCCGCCATGGCCGGCTGTCCGTTCGAGCAGGGCGATTCGCAAGGCGGCTGCCAGCCGATGACCCTCTGCTTCAAACTGTCCCATGTCGATATTCCTTTCGTCAAGGGACCGTACGGCGGACGTCTGCTCAATCCGGAATGGCGGAACCGCTTGTCCGCCGCCTATCAGCAGGCTCAGAAAGACGGCAAGATCCATTGTCCGCGGGAAAACGTGCTGATCTTCCCGTTCCAGCTCGGCGATGAAAACACGCTGCATTTCAACACGACGAGGGTGATCGGTTACGATGCGACCAACGGCGCGGATTTTTCCGAGGCGGAAATCGAAGGCCGCCGCCAGCTGCGCGAACTGCTGGCCTGGCTGAAAGCGGAGGTCCCCGGTTTCGCACAGGCACGCCTGATGTCCATGGCGGTCCAGATCGGCGTCCGCGAAAGCCGCCGGGTCGAAGGTCTTTACAAACTGTGCATGGAGGATTTCGAGAACTGTTCCCGCTTCCCCGATGCCATCGCCCGCTGTTCCTACAACGTGGACATCCATTCGCCCCGCGGCGCGGGAACCAGGCTGGTCAGCATCAAATCCGGCAATTATTACGAGATCCCCTACCGCTGCACGGTCCCGAAAAACTGTGCCAATCTGACGGTCGGCGGCCGTCCGATCTCCGCTGATGTGGCCATGCACAGCAGTCTCCGGATCATGCCGTGTGCCATCTCGATCGGACAGGGTGCCGGCATGGGCGCCGCCATGGCCGCTGCAGGCGGGATCTCCCCGGCAGAGGTCGACGGCTGCGAAGTCCGCCGGAAACTGATCGAATTCGGCGCCAATCTCAAAGAAAACGGAGTTGAAAAATGAAATATCTTACCTCATTCCTGCTGGTCCTGCTGTCCGCGGCAGTCTGTCTGGCCGAACCTGCGGTCAAAGACTGGAGGCAAACCGAAGGCCGGGTCCTGATCGTCCGGCATGGACAGCGTGCCCCCATCGTCGGCCGCGAAGACGGCGATCCGCCGCTGACCGAACTCGGAAGACAGCAGGCGGAGCTGGCCGGGCAATATCTGCGCAAGCTCAATTTCCGGGGCAGGATCTTTGCTTCGCCTTACCGCCGGACGCTGGAAACGGCATCCCTGATCGCCCAACACACCGGCGGCCGGATTATGGTCTCCCCGGAGATCCAGGAGCTCATCCGCAAAGGCAAGCCTCGAATCAAACAGAGGACCCTGGCCGAACTGAGGCAGGAATTCCCGCTGATCGCCGAGGACGCAACGCTGGAATATCCCTGGGCCGTCTCGGGTCCGGAAACCCTGTTCACCCTCCCGAAACGGCTTGAAAAAGCCCTCAACGGCGCTGCCTTTCCGGATCCGGCCAGCGATGTCCTGCTGGTTTCCCACGGCGGCTTGCTGAAGGGTCTCGATATCCTGATGAAAAATATCCCGGGGCCGGAGATCCCCAAATGGGAAAAGGTCAACTGGAACTGCTCGATTTCGGAATACCGGCTCAAAAAGGGTGCCGCCCCGGTCTGCATCCGGCTGTTCGATGTTTCGTTCCTGCCGGATGAAATGGTCACCAGCAATGCCAGAAAGATGACGGCGGACAGGCGCAAAGGCCCCGATCCCGCCTCCGCCCGTTCCAAGGAGAAGAAATGATCGTTCAAGTCACTGAAAAAAGCGGAAGTGCCATTCAGTCCGCTCTGGATCAGGCTGCCGCGGCCGGAGGAGGAAAAGTCACGCTCGAACCCGGGGTTTATCCCTCCGGGACCCTGTATCTCAGAAGCAATGTGGAACTCCATGTCCCCGCCGGGGCGGTCATCCTCGGTCATCCCAAGCCGGAAATGTACGATGATTTCCGTCATCCGGGATTTGACTGCGTTGCTCCGGAAGGCAGCCGGAAATGCCTGATCGCCTGCGCCGACTGCGAAAACGTCGCCATCACCGGACACGGCATCATCAACGGCCAGGGGCCGCAATTTTACGACACGAATGTGAAGCCGGGCGCGTTTTTCGCCAAACCGCCTTATCCGCGTCCGCGCATGGTCCAGTTCTATCATTGCCGGAACGTATTTTTCGAAGACATCACTCTGCTGGATTCCCCAGGCTGGACCTGCTGGCTGATCGACTGCGAAGAGGTCCGCATCAACCGTATCCGGATCGAAGGATGTCAGCAGATGATCAACAACGACGGGATCGACATCGACAGCTGCCGCAATGTCACAGTCAGCGACAGTTTCTTCCGGACCGGCGACGACTGTCTGATCCTGCGGGCGATCCGGAAATCTCCCGATACCCTGGCGATCTGTGAAAACGTGCTGGTCCACAACTGCGTCCTGGATTCGGCCTGTCAGGGCATCCGCATGGGCTGTCCCAGCGACGATACGATCCGAAACTGCAAATTCAGCAGCCTGGTGCTCCACTGCCGCAACGGCATCCTCAGTTACCATCCCTACACGTATCTGCGGAAAAACTGCACCGGATATCTCCACATCCATGACATCACTTTCGACAATCTCGATATCGAGGCGGAATCCTACCCGGTCCGGATCGGCAATGACGAGGGGATCACGCTGCGCGGGATCGAACGGCTTTCGTTCCGGGATCTCCGGATTCGGGGCGGAAAACCGATCTGCCTGACCGGACACGCACCGGTCGTTTTGAACGATATCACGCTGCAGAACATTACCGGAACCATCGAAAGCGGAAATCCCGTCTCCATCGGCAATATCCGGAATCTGAAAATGGACAATGTCCAGCTGACCGGAGTGACATCCGAACCGGGAGTGTTCTGCCGGCAGGAAAGTCCGTCCTGGGAAACCAAATTCTGATCTGCGGCCAACCCGGAATAATCTGCCGAGATCCAGTCTCGCGGAGATAACCTGAAGTTTCCTTTTTTATTTTTTTTATTTCTTTTTTTATGAGTAAGAAAGGATTGCTTTTTTGCCGAAGTGCGAATATAGTATCCGGAGAATCCGGAAACATGCATTTTCGAAAGGAAGAATCACTATGGACAAGATCAGATTCGGAGTTGTTGGGCTGGGTCACCGCGGACGTTACATGGCGCGCCTCGCCGCCGAGGCTTTCGACTGCACACAATTCGTCGCCGCCTGCGACGTGGACCCCCTGCTCTGGAGCGAAACCCAGTGGCTTCAGGACAAACCCCTGAAAGAACTGTTCCCCGAAGTCGCATTCTTTACCGATTATGCGCAGATGCTCGCCGAAAAGGAACTCGATCTGGTGCTCGTGGAAACCGGCGCCGACGTTCATGCCGATTTCTGCATCATGGCGCTGAATAAGAACATCAACGTGTTTTCCGATATTCCGTCCGTCGCGAACCTGGCCGAGGCCGCCCGGCTTTGGGCTGCCGAACAGAATTCCAAGGCGAAACTCATGACCGGTGCCAACCCCAACGAATGGGGTTTCATCAACGCCCTCGTCGACCTTTACAAGAAAGGTCTGCTCGGCGAACCCTATTACATGGAAGCCGAATACATCCATTCATCCCGTACGCCCGCGGCGGTCAATCCCCTGATCGTGCACAGTCCGTGGCGGAAAACCCTCCCCCCGATCCGGTACTGCACCCATTCGCTCGGTCCCCTGCTCCGCATCATGAAGGAAGTGCTCCGTTATGCGATCTGCCTCGGCACCGGCGTTCACGTCCGTCCGGATGCCCAGAAAGACGACATGCAGGCGGCGCTGTTCCAGACCGAATCCGGCGTGACGATCCGTCTGCTCCGGAACGGTGCGTGCCGCGCGTTCATCGGACACCACTCCTACCGCGTGTTCGGCACTAAAGGATATTTCGAACGCATCGACGCCCGCGGCAATACCCCGCAGGTGGTGCGGTTCCGTTCGGATGAACTTTACGGCGCGGACACGATCACCGAACTCCCGGTCGGCATGATGCCCAACGAATATGCCAACAATCCCAAAGCGGGCGGACACGGCGGCGCCGATTATGCGCTGTTCGACCATCTCTTCCAGGCGATGCTCAGCGGTGCGCCGGAATTCCCGATCTCCCTGCGGGAAGGCTTATGTATGACTCTGCCGGGCATTTATGCGGCACGGTCCGCCCAGCTCGGCGGACAGAAGCTCACGATCCATTATCCGTGGGAACCCGAATTCGCCGCGGATATCGAACTGATCGATCAGCCTTCGAAATAACGGGTAAAACGGACCGGTCGGAAAGCCGGTCCCGTCACTCTTTGCCGGACAGTTCCTTTTCCTTGCGTTGGATCCAGTCCAGTTTTTTCTGCACCATGACCAGGTCTTCCGGTTTGGCGGAACCGTCGCGGATCTTCTTTTCGATCTCCGCTTTTTCCTGCAGGACCTGTTCTTTCAGCCGCTGCAGCTGAGCCTGTGTGATTTGCGGCGGCTTCCTGTATTGTCCGGGCGGCATGGCATTCGGCGGGGGACCTTCGACGCGCACTCCAGCGCTGTAATAATATCTGACTCCGCCGCCCGAACGGCCGCGATTGGTCGTCTGCGATTTCAGTTTCAGGTAAAACGGACGGATCTCCGGTTCGTTCTGCATGGAAAGCAGTTCTATTCTCCGAACGGTAGTGAATGAGGCAGGCAGAATCCCTTTGGTATCTTTGACCGATTCCGCGGCGCACGCGATCCACGCCCGCAGAAAAGCCTGATACCGGTCCTGATTTTTGATTTCATACGTGTTGGAACTGAACCAGTCCAAAACCTCGAACGTTTTGACCGGAGAGATGGAAAACGCCTTTTTCAGATATTGGACATTTTCCGGATAACGGATGGTCTGCAACCCCAGGATCAGGTTCGCGGAATACGCCGAATCCGGTTTGTCCAGATACGGCAGAGCGATCTGTTTCGAGGATTCATATTCCCCGGCGCAGACCAGCGTAAAGGCATAAAGGAGACTCTTGGTATCGATCGGTCCCGACCCCGGCATCAGCGCTTCGATCCCGGCGCAGATGCACGCCCAGTCCCGGATGGGTTGAGCCCGCCATTTCCGGCTGTTGTTTTCCGGTTTCAGCAGTTCCTCCGCGGCGGTCCGGATTCTTTTGAACTGCTCCGGTTTCATGATCTCATAAGGAGTTCTCCGGATGACGTTGAGTTCGTTCGGAAACACCTGTCGACGGACCGTCATACGCCCGCCGGACGTGAAATGATGGGTGTAAGTTTCCTGCGCATCGGACAAGTTCGAATAAAACAGCAGGATCGAAACCGTCAGACAGATAGTTTTTTTCATTTGGCGCCTCCTGAAAGGGTGATTCGCGGGTTCCGTTTTGCAGATAATATAACAGCAGTCCGGTTTTTTACAAGCGCGGATTTGCCTTTGCGCGAACGCTGTCGGACAAGTCGGACCTGTCGGACGGGTCGGACACCGCGGAAAACTTGTTATGACGCGAGATCACGGGGATTTTTGCTTGGCACCTTTCTCTCCGCTCCGGTTCACGTGCTTTTGTCCGTCCAGTCCGTCCGGTCCGTCAATCGCGGAAGACTGATCATGATCCCATTTTTCCAAAATAAGCCGGGTTTGGATTTGAAAAGATGAAAACCTGTGTCATATTTCCGGAGAAAGGAGTCGAAAGAATCATGTTCAAGTATGGCCGGTATTTATGCTGTCTTCTCGGTTTGATCCTGATCTGCGCATGCGGAAAACGGGAGATGACCGTGACAGATGAAAAACTTATCACAGAAATCATCCAAGAGACAAATCTTGAGAATGGAAATAATAATCATACTCGGAATCTGCTGCATGGTGATAAGATTTTGAATCTCGTGAAGAATCTCCATGACCGCGACAAAATTTATTATGCGAAAGCATTTGCCTATCAGACGAAAGGCTACCATTATTATCTTCGGCGGGATATATTTACCGCGAACAGTTATTATCTCGAATCCATGAAATTTGCAGACCGGATAAGACACAACAAGGAACTCCGGATTGCGGCGAAGTCAGATAACTATCATCATTTCTACATATTGTTTTTCCGGAAGAAACAGCTGGCCGAGTTCTGGCTTGGTCAATGGGGCAAATTTTTTCTGGAATATATGAATACGCCGGAATATCGGAATGGAAATAAACAATCGAACAGTATCTTGCTAATGCGCTATGGGGTTTATATTGAAGCAAAAGTTGAATATCTGGCCAATGCAGGAAAAGTAGACCGGGCCGTTGAACAATTGAATGCTCTGTATTCCGAAGTCAAAAAATTTTATTCTGATCCCGATGATTTTTTATGGGCGTTCCCTTTTAGCGATACAGCTGCGGACATCTTTGCACGCAAAAACGACAGTGAAAAAATGTTATTCTACGCAAGAAAAACTTTGAAGTTGGCTGAACAGAGTAATATTTTTCCGGAATACAGTTATTTTATCCTTATCCGTCATCACATGCAAAACGGCAATTATATTGCCGCTGAAAAATATTGTCTGCAGGGATTGAAGCTTTGGCAGAGAAGTCAAGTCAAACCAATGTTTGTCTGGAAAATCCGTCTTATGATCATGTTGGCTGAAACCTGCTGGCGTTCCGGAAATAAACAGCAGGCGCAGGAAATCCTTTCTCAGGCGGAAAAACTCAATCCTCCGCCTGATCTTTTGGAAAAAATTAAAAATTACCAGAAGGAATGGTTTTAATTTTTCCGGGAATCCATTTCATATTTCATCTCCCAGCTTCTGTTCAGTAAAGAATTCTTATTTCGAATTGTGTTCATCATAGACCCATTCTGTCCGAGGACTGCTTCCGTCTCCTCGGCGATTCTCAGCGCATAGCCGGCGATCTTGTCACACAGATTTCCCAGTTTGGAAAAAATGGCGGCATACATGGCGATGTAACTTGAAACAAACGGCATGCCCATAAATATGGAAAGCTGCCTGACCAGAGTGAAAATCCGGACCATCTCGTCTTTGGACTGCTGCATCTCCCGAATCCGTCCACGAATATCCTGCGCGGCGGTGCGTTTCTTTTCTTTCTGGACCGACTGACAAAGTTTCACGGCGTCATAAACCATTTTTCCTTTATTCGTCCAGGCATTGAGCTTGCTGGCCAGTTCAGTCAATTTGGCTCCCATGTCACACGGGATTTTTTCCTTTCCGCGAACTTTTAACGGACGGAACGGACATTACGGACTTGACGGACGCCGCGGAAAACTGGTCATGACGCGGGATCACCGGGATTTTTGCTTGGCATTTTCCCCTCAACTCCGGTTCACGCGCTTTTGTCCGTCCAGTCCGTCCGGTCCGTCAATCGCGGAAGACTGATCATGAACCCATTTTTCCAGAAAAAGCCGGGTTTGGATTTGAAAAGATGAAAACCTGTGTCATATTTCCGGGTAAAGGAGTCACAAGAATCATGTTCAAGTACGGTCTGTATTTATGCTGTCTTGCCGGTCTGATCCTGTTCTGCGCATGCGGAAAACGGGAAATGACCGATGAAGATATTGCGGTGTTTGAAAAGCTGATCGGGAAATATGATACCGCTAAAAGACAAGATGATTATCAAGGCATGCTGAACTGTGCAAAGGAAATTTCGGATTTTGTCAACCGGTTTCCCCAAGATAAAGAAGCGGTTCTTTTAAGGTGTACAGCTTTGTTTCGTTTCGGAGATGCGTATTGCACGATGGGGCGTTTTGACTGCGGAATACAGTCTTATAATGAGATTATCAGAATAGCACCGGACAGCAGCACTCAATTGACAGCATTACACAGGAAGATTTATATGTCTTTCTTGGCTCATCGTATTGATGAGTCGGAACAATCACTTAAAAAAGCGTATGAGTTGCTGGATCGGGAGGAGAAAACGGCTTCTTATAAAACGGATAAGTCGAAACAAAAAAAATTCCTGAATCTTCGTGAAGCAATCACTTTAACCCACGGTTCGCTTTTAAAACAAAAAAAACAGTATCGGGAAACTGAAAAATTATACTTGGAATTCCTCTCCCGTTTCAAGAATGACACTGAGTTCCGGAATATTATCCAGGACGCTGTGTTGTTTTATTCTGATGTATCCGAAGTATACCACTATTTAAAAAATCCGGAAAAAGAACTGTATTATTTGAATCATATTCTCGCTATTGCCTCGGATGATCAGATTTATTTTACAACAACTTATCTCCGCTTGGCCGCTTTTGCTCTGCGTGATAATAATTATGCCAGGGCTTTACAGTATTGTGATACGGCGCTTGCTGCCCAATCAAACCGGATGACGAAAACAAATAAAAGACAATTTGGATCCATGCTGCTGAATGCCAAGGCGGAAATCCTGAAACGGATGAAAAAAACCGAAGAAGCCGAAAAAATTTTGAAACAACCGGATATCATTTTGACTCCCGATCTCAAAGATTATCTGGACTGGATCATGTTTGATTTTTGATGTAATTCCGATTCGGTATTCTGATGTCTCAGAATAGTATTCCCGGAAAAACCATGTCCTGCGTTCCAGAGTGTTTTTTATCCGTATGACGGGACATGGTTTTTCAGGTTAATTCCTTTAGCTGTTTAAACAGCAACAGTTAACGATGCGAGTTTCGGCGCTCCTCAAGTCTGGTTTTCATATTGTGGCTGATAATACTATTGGCAGCATTTAATGATTGCAGAAGCCCATTAAATGATTTTTCCGCTTCCTCTGCGATTTTCAGCGCATAGCCGGCGATCTTGTCACACAGATTTCCCAGTTTGGAAAAAATGGCGGCATACATGGTGATGTAACTTGAAACAAAGGGCACGCCCATAAATATTGAAAGCTGCCTGACCAAAGTGAAAACCCGGACCATCTCGTCTTTGGACTGCTGCATCTCCAGAATCCGTCCACGGATATCCTGCGCAGCGGTGCGTCTGTTTTCTTTCTGAACCGACTGACAAAGTTTCACGGCGTCATAAACCATTTTTCCTTTATTCGTCCAGGCATTGAGCTTGCTGGCCAGTTCAGTCAATTTGGCTCCCATGTCACACAATTTGCTCAGGGCATTGGTAACAGTGCTGCGTTTTTTGATCACATTGTAAATCTCGTTTTCGGAGAGATTGTGAAAAACGCGCA
>JAZUCR010000732.1:0-10058 GCA_045639225.1 Victivallales bacterium | reverse complement strand
ATACCTTCCTTGGTTGGTATCAAAGCGGTACGCAGTTGACGGACGGACAAGGCAAGAGCGTTGCCTTTTGGGAGTATACGGAAGGCGTTACCGTCAAGGCGAAATGGCAAGCAAACGAATATACCGTGTCGCTGAAAACCTCCGGCGACTATGACCGGGTCGCGCATATGCAATACTCGCTGGCCATTTATGAACCGAAGGAAGCCGAGTTCACGCTGACCCCGCGCCGGACCCGGCTGACGCTGGCGCATGGCTGGGAAAAACAGGGGCAGATCTTCTATTCCGGCGGGGCATTGGTCCGGCTGGGGGACGTGACGGTTCCTGCCGGCAGCCGGCTGGAACTGCCGGGATTCCGCGATACCGCCGAATTGCAGATCGACGGGCAGATGGCCGGCCGGCTCGGGCTGGCGCCCTACCGTTTCGACCTGCCCGCGGGCAGGCATGTCCTGACTCTCCGCCTCTGGAACACCATGGCCAACCGGCTGGAACGTTACGCCGCACCCTCGGGTCTGACGCAGCCGCCGGTCATTACCCGCTGACCTGCAGCAGTTCACACCGGTTTTGCCGGTCCGGGGATCGTGACCGGCGTCGACTTTTCTGCTGCTGCAGAGAACGAATATGAACAAATATGGACAACTATTTGTCCGGTTTTTCGTTTCCCGCTCTTGAAAAAAAGCCCATTAAAATTATAATTTATGGAAAACACAGCAGAGCGGAGAGAGCAGGAATGGCACGTTACAGTGCATATTACGATCTGGAAAAAAATTTGCGTCAGCTGATCTGTTCCCGGCAGCTGGTCGAAGGCCGTCCCATCCGGTCCGAATCGGTGCTGGCCCGGCAATACGGGATCTGCCGGAATTCGGTCCGGAAGGCGATCGATCATCTGGTGGCGGAAGGTCTGCTCAAACGCGTCCGCGGGAGCGGGACTTTCGTGGTGCCGCTTTCGGCGCGGAAACGGTCTTCCCCGCGGAATGCCAAATCGACTGGGAAAACGATCCTTTATCTGTCCTTTTCCTCGCTCTATCCGCTCAGCAGTTTCATCTGCCGGCCCCGGTTCAATGACGTGTTCACCGGCTGGGATGAAGTATTTTCTCCTCACGGCTATCAGTTTCAGGCGGCCCATGTGGGATTGGACTGGAAGCCGCCGGAATCCCTGTTTTCCGGGGAGATCGCGGGAGTGATTTTCGACGGCTGCGTGTCGCCTGATTTCTATGAACGCTATCTGCACGGTCTGCCCTGTGTCGGCGTGAACGGATACGACCGTTCGTTCGACTGCAGCTGGGTGCTGGAGGACGTCTTCGGCGAAAAAGAGCTCCAGGTGGAATATCTTTACCGCTGCGGGTACCGCCGGATCGCGATCCTTTCCGATGAATGCGAGATCCCGGTCGTTCAGGACAGTCTGGCCGCCTACAAAGTTGCCCTGGCGAAATACGGGCTGGAATACCGTCGCGAACGGGTGCTGTTCTGGACCCGACCCAAGGTCAACGGCATACTGTGCAGCGAGGATCCCGCCGAACCGCCGGATTATGCGCCGCGTCTGCGCAAAGTGTTTCTGGGACCGAAGCCGCCCGACGCCGTGATCTGTTCCGATGAATGGCGCGCGGTCAATACTCTCCGCGGTTTGGAGAAACTGGGGCTCCGGGTGCCGGAGGATGTCGGCATCATCTGCCGCGTGCATCCGGAACGTTCGCTCTCCCAATACCGGATGCCGTTTGCCTTTACCGGATTCAACTGCCGCAAACGGGAAGTTTTTCTCGAAGCCTCCCAGCTGCTGCTCGATGAGATTTCCGGACGTGCCCGCACGCTTCGGAAAACCATTTATCTCCAGCCGCTGTTCGTCCAGGGACAAAGCGTGCTCGAGATGAGAGATGAGAGATGAGAGATGAGAGAGGGAAAAAACAACATTGACAGTCCGGCAAGGGAGAAATCTTTTGCCTTTGCATTAAGAATCGTTAAACTCTATCAACATCTTTTTGATAAGAAAAAGGAGTTTGTTTTAAGCAAGCAGATTTTAAGGTCGGGAACCAGTATCGGCGCGAATCTGGAAGAGAGCAGAGGCGCTCAATCTTCTTCCGATTTTCAGGCAAAGATTTCCATCGCATATAAAGAAGCTCTCGAAACATCCTATTGGCTGCGTCTTCTTCATTCGTCAAAATATATAACAGACATGCAGTTTAACAGTCTTCACTCTGATTGTGAAGAGCTGATTCGTATTTTAGGGTCTACACAACTAACTATGAAAGCAAAAATACAGAAAGGGAAGTAATTATGTTCCGTTCCAAAACCAATTGCTGCATCTCATCACTCATCTCTCATATCTCATATCTGAAGCGCAAAACGGCTTGCCGTTTTACGCTCATAGAGCTCCTCGTGGTCATAGCGATCATTGCGATCCTGGCGGGGATGCTGCTGCCGGCGCTCAACGCTGCCAAAAAGAAAGCGCAGACCGCCAACTGCAGCGGCAATCTGAAACAGCTTGCCCTCTGGTGGCAGAGTTATGCGGACGACCATCAGGATTATCTGCTTCCCAGTCAAAACGGCGTTCTGTCCGGTTTCGTTCCCTGGAATGAATATATCTGGATCAATTACATGAACGGGACCAAAGACAACGCTCCGAAAAAACCGAGGACCACGCTGGTCTGTCCGGGTGACCCGACTCCACGCACACTTTATGCATTTTCCATGTCTATTTATCTGAGTTACGGTTACTGCGGGCGGATGGGACACGCGGTCTCCTGCAGCAGTTCGAGTTATCCGCCGCTGCGGAAACTCCGTCCGTTCTACGGCGACAAATACCAGCCGGTATTCGGAGATTCTTTCGCCTTTTACCGTTTCCCCGGCAATACCGGCTACTGGCTGAACGGTGGTAACGCCGCTTATTTCCTGCATACGACCCGGACCGCAAATGTCGGCCGCTGGGGCGCGCACGGCAAAGGCCGCAACCAGAGTTTCATCGACGGACACGTGGAACACGTGCAGGAAGCCTGGACCAATTATTCGTCCTACGCCAGCGATATCTGGAACGCGGTGCCGGCCGATGTCCGGGCCGTCCGGGAACCGCTTTCTCTTTGAAAAAACAACTTGAACCGAGGCTGTCATTATGAAAAAAATCCAAATGATCCCGTTATTCTGCTGTCTGATTTTTACTCTCGGCGCGGCGGAAAATCTGCTGACCAATCCATCGTTCGAAGAGACGGTCCCATACAAGAAGGGCCGGTATTCCGTCGAGCTGGTCAAAGGCTGGCAATGTTTTCTGAACGACGGTGAGAAGTTCTGCGATATTTCTCTGGTGCATCCCGGACAGACCGGCAGCAATGCGATCCGGCTGCAGACCATGGGGAAAAAAGCTTTTACGGCGGCCCGGTATGCCAAAGATATCCCGGTTACCCCCGGCGACGAGGTCATCATGACGGCGGGGATCAAAGGCAAGGGCAGCGGCAATTTCCGGATCTGGTTCCTCGATCAGAACGGCAAGCGGCTCGGCAATCAATGGAACAAACATTACCGCATGCAGGGCATGGCCGCTTCCGCCGAGTGGAGGAAACTGGTCATGAAGGTCACGGTCCCGGACGGCACTGCCAAGATCCAGGTGAGTCTGGAGATCATCGGCAAGGATATCGATGTCCAGTATGATGATGTCACGCTGGAGATCCGGTCCGGCGACCGGCTGGAAAACGGCAAGCTGAAAGCCTCGTTCGATCCGCAGGTCGGCGCCGGGATCGATTCGCTGGTCTGGAAGGAAAAGCAGTTCGAATTCACATCCTCCAATCAGATCACGCGGGCAGGGGGCCTGTTTCAGGTGATCCTGCCGTCGCCGGCGATGCCGGGGGAGCTGCTCCGCCGCCCTTTTGTGCGCAGCGCATCCGCCCCGGCGATGCGCGAATATTCCGTCCAGCTTGATTCGGGCGCATTTCAGGGGCTGACCGTCCGGAAAAAATATGAATTGCTCGACTCGGGGATCCGCTTCACCCTGACCGTGCAGAATACTTCCCGCAAAGCGCTCAAGATCGATCAGCGCATCCAGAATTTCGTCAGCTCGGCGCCGGGCACGTATTCCTGGCCGACTCCGGACTGGGTCACGATCTTCCGGCAGACCGGCGCTCCGCTGAACGGCCTCAATACGGTCATTCAGGACCTCTGCCGTGCCGGCTGGCAGGCCAAATACTACAACGAGGCGAAAGCTGCGCTGGTCTTCGAATTCGACCCGAAGGATGCCGGGCGGCATTATGCTTTTTTCCGGATGGCACCTGCCACCAGCACCATCGAATGGTTCATCCGTCCGTTTACGCTCGCTCCCGGGGAAGAACGGAGCCTGACTTCGACCGTCTCCGTGGTGCCGTCCGAAAAAGATTACTATGCCGATGCGCATGGACTCAAACAGAAATGCTATGAGATCAAACCGATGAAAATGCCGGATGTCCCGCTCCAGGCGGAACTCCCGAAACAGTTCAAGGGCTTTTTCCCGTATTCCACTGGGCTGGGCAACCTCAGCCAGCCGGAAATGGCCGGGCTTCACCGGGCCGCCGGCGTCAGCCGGCAATATATGATGCTCAGTCCGCGTCTGATGCGCCTGCTGGTCAACAATTATTTCAACGCATTCGAAACCACGATCTGGGGCGACCGTCATAAACTGATGCGCGATCCCACCGGCCGTCATGTTCAGGGCGAACTGGCGCGGAAATACCATGCGAAAATTTTCCTGTCGACTCTGTTCGTTTATAAGAAAGACATCGACGTGGAAAAATATATGAAGAACGACTGGCCGCGAATGAAAAAGATCATGGAGCATCCCGATCTGCAGAAATTCATTCGTGATTATCAGGATGTCATTCCGCTGATCTTCACGGGCGACGAACTGCTGCCGCAGAATGCCGCGGTGATGCTCCGCGCGCATCAGGAACTCAAAAAACTGCTGCCGGAACATATTGTCCCGTTCCCGTATCTGAATTCCTCCACGGTGGACCTGATGCCGTATCTGCCGATTTTCCTCGGCGACTGGTATCCGATCAAACGGGAGCGCGCTTCCGGCCATAATCCGTGGTGCGTTTATCCGGAATTCGCCAAGCTGGTCAAAATGGCGGGCAGCAAGCCGGTGTGGTTCGTTCCGCAGGGATTTGCGGGCGGTCCGGACAATTCGAATGTGGTCTATGCGCTGCCCACGGCAGGCGAATACCGGCTGATGCTTCATCTGGCCGCGGCGGCGGGCGTCAAGGGGATTTTCTGGCACGGTTTCCCGAACTGGAACTGGCCGTGGATGATCAATTACCATCTCTACCGTTATGCCCCGATGGGCGGAGCGGGTCAGCTCACTTCCTCCTGGCCGGGCATTGCCGACGGCGGACGCGCTTTCGCCACGGCCGGACCGCTGCTGCTCGAAGCAAAACCCGCACCGCGGCCTGCCGGCGTGAAGATCGACTGCGGCAATTACCGCTCGTCCAACCGTTTTTACGACGGACCGGCGATCCGGCTGTTCGCGCTGAAAACGCCGAAAGGCTGTCTGATCCTGGCAATCAATCAGAATCCGGACGGCCGGGAAAAAGGCGTGGTGACTTTGCCCGAGGGACATTATTTCAACCTTACCGCACTGTCCGATATGAAAGGCGCCGAACTCGCTTTGGATCTGGCGCCGGGCGATGCCGTTTATCTTTACGGCGGACCGGATTTCAGCGAACTCGATGCGGCGTTCCGTTCCCGTTTTCAGGCGGAACATGCTCGATATCTGATCCTGGCCGAACAGGCAGCCGGCGACGGACTGCCGGTTTCCGATCCGGACCGTCTGCGCTCGCTTGCTCCGCGTCAGGCGTTGGAAACGCTGCTTGCCGATTATGCTGCGCTGAAACAGAAAATCGAACAGGCTCCGCTGGGCGAGGTCCTGCGGGAAATGGATGCGATCCGGAAACAGCTGGATGAAACCGATTTTCTGCTCTGCTGTGCGCTGGAATCGACCGTGACGCCGGAAATGCGGAAAAAGACTCCCCGGTATCAACGCTGGTGCACCCATCCCGATGCCGAATACACGCGTCTGCGGGAAGAACTGGCCGGCGTGATGGCGGATTATTACCGTCTGCGCGACGGAATCGAAGCAGGCAAAGGTTCCGCCGCCGCGCGGAAGGAATTGCCCGCTCTGAAACAACGCGTGGAACAGGTCGTTCCCGCGATCCAGGCCTGGGTGCGGAAACATCCCGAAAAGATCCACGATCCGTTCCGCTGAGCCGATTGCCGCTCGAAAAGATTCCGTTTTTGCCCCGTCTGCCGGTTGCATTTTTCCGCCGGAGACATTATATTGAAACCGGAACATGACGGCATTAACGGATTCGAACAAGGAGTCGGCTATGGAATTTCAGGTATTCGAGAAGATCCCGGCAAAATCGAAACTTGACCGCGGTCAGGTGTTTACGGACATCCAGAAGGCTTATGACCGCCTGGTGCATCTGCATGAATGCGGAGAATTGAACGGCCCGGCGAAAATCCTGGTCCACGACGGCGTTTACCGGATCTCCCGTCCGCTGCATTTTACCGGCGCATTCCCGGTGACGATCGAAGCGGTTCGGCCGGGGAAGGTCACGGTCACGGGCGGGCAGCTGTTGGACAACTGGCGCAAAATCCGGGTCAACGGACGGACGGTTTTCCGGGCATCAGTTTCCGAGAAGATCACCGAACTGCCGTTCTTTTACGTGAACGGCAAAGCCGCGGATCCCGCGCGCTGGCCGAAAAAAGGCTGGCTGAGGGTGGCCGATGAATCGAAAGACGGATTGTGGACCGATGAGAGCAACCGCGACAATTTTCATGTCAGCAAGGGCGATTTCGATCCGCGGTGGTATGATCCGCAGAATATCCTGATCCGGATGATCCATCTTTGGATCGATGAAAATCTGAAATTCGGCTCCTATGACGCCGGGGAACGTAAAATCACCACTGCTTCCCTCATTTCCGCCATCCCGAAAAAAGAAAATACCGAATTCATCTACACCAACGTGCGGGAAGCATTGTCCGAGCCCAATGAATTCTATTTCGACCGTCTGAAACACGAGATCCTGTATATTCCGGAAAAACCGGACCGTCCGTTCGAAGCGGAAATCCCGCAGACCGGGACTCTGGTGCGGATCGATTCCGGCGCCCGCTGGGTGACCTTGAAGGGAATTCATTTCCGGTGTGCGGGAAATTATCTGCCGCTCCGGAACGGAAAGTGTCTGGATCTGCGGGATCCCGGATTCGGACCGCTGACCGATTTATCCGAAGGCTCGGATCCGCGGACTCCGGATGATTTCAAACCGACCTTCCAGTCGGTGCAGGCGGCGGTCCATGTTCCGGGCGTTATTCTGTTCGACCGCGCCGCCGATTGTGCGATCGAAGAGTGCGAGATCAGCGGCTGTCCCAGATACGGGATCGAGGTGATCTCAGCCTGCCGCAACCTGACTTTCCGGAACAATCATCTGCATCATCTCGGAGCAGGGGGCATGCTGGTGTTCGGAGCTGACAGCCGGAAGACGGAAAAAGATCCCTCGCTGCAGGTCAGCCGGATCGTCATTTGCGGCAACCATATCCATGACTGCGGTCTGTTTTATCATTCCGCGACGGGGATCGTCATCATGCATGCGTGGGGCTGTCTGGTGGAAGACAACCATATCCACGACCTGTATTATTCCGGCATTTCCTGCGGCTGGGTCTGGGGATACGCCGATTCCGTTACGCATGACATCCGGATTCATCACAATCACATCCACGACCTCGGCAAAGGGCTGCTCAGCGACATGGGCGGGATCTATCTTCTCGGGGTGCAGCCGGGAACCCGGGTATGGGAGAATACGGTCCATCATATCCGGAACCGGTATTACGGCGGGTGGGGGCTTTATACCGATGAAGGCTCAGCGCACATCATTCTGGAACGGAACGTGGTCTACGAATGCGCGTGCGAGGCTCTTCATCAGTATTACGTGCGGGAAAACATCGTCCCCAACAATATTTTCGCACTGAACCATAAAAACGGCCTGGCGATCTCGCGGGACCGTCTCCTGGGCTACCATTGTCCGGGTGAACCGCACGGCAAAGTCATTTCGTTCCTGAACAATGTGATCATAACCGATGGCACGCCGGCGGTCACCGTGGCGGAAAAAGCCATTTTCGAGGAACGGAAATTCTATTCCGACGGCAATATCTTCTTCGATCTTTCCCGAAAAAAAGGACAGCCATTTGCCAAGCTGCTGGAAACGTCTCGTCCGCTTTCGCTGAAAGAATGGCAGGAAGCCGGATATGACCGTCATTCGGTGACGGCGGATCCGGGGCTGGTCAATATCCGGAAATATGATTTCCGTCTGAAACGCAGTTCGATTCTGCGAGATTTCGGTTTCACCGAGACGCCTGATGCGGTAAAATAACCCAGTCCGCCGCAGCGTGAAAACGACATACGAACAGGAGGAAATATGGATTCTGAATACACTCATACCGCACTGGAATTCGACCGGCAGGGGAATCTGATCCGGATCGGAGATTATTTTGCCTCGGAAGGCATGCCGTTCAGCTTGTATGCCGACGGCATCACCGAATTCGGCGAACCGGTTCTTTCCGGAGCCGGGCCGAAACGGACTTTGAGCTGGCGGGACCGGGATGGGAAAATGGCCGTCTCCGTGAATCTGGAATACGATGAAAGCACGGGGATCATATCGCGGCGCGACTCCGTGGTCAATTTGACCGGGGAAACGGTCACGATCCGGAAATATGCGGCGAGTTTTCCGTTCGCTCCGGGGAACTATGAGCTGTACAGCCAGCTTTCGCTCGGATTCCGGGAAAATGTGGGCGCGTGGACGTATCTACATGCAGGCAGCATTACACTCAGTCCGCGGGAAGGACGCCCGAGCGAGGGCTCGACGCCGTTCGCCGTCCTCCGCGATGAATATTCGCGTCACGCACTGGCCATTCTGGTCCTGCCGGAAGGAGACTGGATGCTGCGTTTCACCCGGAGCACCAAAGGCGGCAGCATCAAGATCCCGCGTCTGGTGGCGGAAGCGGGGCTTTCCGACGACCGGCTGGAACTGGAACTCGCGCCGGGAGAAAGCTGGCAGGCGCCGGAGATCCTGATCCAGATCCTGCCCGGCCGCGAAGCGGATTCGGGAACTGCCGCCATGAACCGCTGGCTGAACCGGCGCTATCCGGCCCGTCCGGAACATTTCCCGGTGGTTTACAACACGTGGCTCGACCGTCTGGCTCAGCTGGATGTGCCGCGGCTGGAACGACAGCTGGCGGCGGCCAAACGATGCGGCTGCGAGGTGTTCGTGGTCGATTACGGCTGGTATGAGGATCTCAAAGCCTTCTGCCGGGTGGATGACTGGGCTGAATGTGCCGACCGGGCTTTTTTCGGAAACATGAGCCGGTTCGCGGATCAGGTCCGGGCCGCCGGACTCGGATTCGGTTTCTGGGTGGAAATGGAATGTTTTTCCCGGAAATCCAGGATCGTGAACGAACGTCCGGAATGGTTCTTCCCCTCGGATCATCCGAACATCGTCTGCCCGAAGACCTGGCTGCCGGAAGTGGAGGATTATCTGGTCCGCAGTCTGGCCGAAACGATCCGCCGCTATCGCGCGGTTTATGTCAAAAATGACATGAACCATTCGATGGGCTATGAACCGAGCCGTCTGAACCGTTATCAGAAAGGGCTGTTCCGGGTGTTCGCCCGGCTGCGGGAACTGCTGCCGGAGGTGACGTTCGAGAACTGTTCCAGCGGGAGTTCGCGGCTGGCCGCAGGCAGTATGATGGCAGTGTTCGACAATCATTTTATCAGCGACAATGCCTCGCCGCTGGAAAATCTGCGGATGTTTCAGGGGATGCTTCCCCGGTTTGCCCCGGGCCGCATCTACCACTGGTTCGTCGGTTCCGAACTCCGTCCGGAAGCGGGCCCGGTCCCTTCGTTCGAACCGGGTATGATCGTCCAGCCGCAGGCTGCCACCTGGCACCGGATGCAGACGGAAGATCTGAATTTCGGACTGCTCTGCAATCTGACCGGGCAGATCGGCTATTCCTGCGACCTGGCCTCGTTTTCTCCTGAAAATCAAGTCGGAGGCCAA
>JAZUCR010000731.1:0-4699 GCA_045639225.1 Victivallales bacterium | reverse complement strand
GTATGTCCCAGCTGTTTGTTGCTGGCATTGATCGGGAACATATTGTTGAAATGGAGGATCCCGGGATCGTAATTCTCAATGAACTGAACCCCTTTCTGACAGCCGAGCATTTTCGCCCCGCCGGGTTCGTCCCCGCAATGGATGCCGTAAAAAGCCGGATGACGGCGGATGCTGTCCAGATACCAGCGGACCCTCCGCGGATTCGCGGTCATGGACAGGGTCATCCACATCAGTCCGCGCAGATTGTGACGATGCATGATATCCAGATCGTGATAAGTCAGACCCCAGGCCAGGTTCCAACCTCCGTCCGCGAGTTCCTTTGCGAATTTATCGCTCATCGGCGGGCCGGCCCAGTAGGAGACGATCGGGGTGCCGATCTCGAACCTGGATTTGCGTTCGACCGGGGCATAGAGGGGAGGCGGGGGCGGCTGAACTTCATTCCGCAGGCACAGTCTCCGGAAGGTGATTCTGCCGAAACGGCTCAGCAGCGTGTTCGCGCGGTCGTATACGGCTTTATGGCTGATGACCAGCCGGATCTTGCCGACGGGTTCCCCTATGGCAGGGTCCTCGGCAAGTTTCCAATGTCCGAGGTGAATGGTGCAGATTTTTCCGCTGCGGGTGATGATAAACGGTCCGTCGGCCTGATCCGGCAGCCAGAACATGCCGCCTTTGCGGGGGGATCCGACCCAGGCGGCGGAACGGGGGCTCCCGGATATCCAGTTGTCGATGAACCCCGCCTCGGCAATCAGTTTTCCCCGGGTCGATACGACCTGCAGCAGAACTTCTCCCATGAAAACCGCGGACGGAAGCGACCATTTTATGTCCATGATTGCGGTAAAATTTCCGTGAAGGGGTTCGACGGTTCTTTCCAGCACCACGGAAAACGCTTTCTTTCCGTCATGCTGTATTTTTCCGAATCCGGTGACCGTGAGTTCTTTCTCCTCGGGATCGAACTCCAGACCGGAGTGGCTGCCGCTTCCGGTCCGGATCCAGTTCCGGCTGAAATCTCCGGACGGTTTTTCATCGAACCCGCAGACTGCGGAACCATTCTTTTCGGAAGCATGCCCAAGCAGCGCTGCCGTGATGAGAATGACCGGCAGGATCATTTTCGAAGGAGACATTCCGCGAACCTCACCTGACAATCGGTGTCAATAACCAGATTGTCGAGCCGCGCGGATAATAGTTGGAATAACCATACATATTCAAATCGGTGGGATTTGCCGGTCGGGCGGAACCATCCAGAAAACAGACGTTGGCAAGACCGCTGTGACGGCAATCCGGCGCAAAGGTATCCGAGTTCGGTGCACCCGGACGCGCCACAATGCGGCTGGGCAATCCGTCATTGTCCTTGGAGTCGCAGAACAGCGGGAAATTGTTCGGCTGGGCGAGTCTCTGGGTCGGATATGCGGCCGACCAGGTGCCCCAGCCCTGGACCCCGACATTTCCGAAAATCGTGAAATACCGTTTGCAGCGGTTGAGCGAGTTCGCATAATTCCCAGGACTGAAACAACGGTCGCCGTAAACCTGCGCGACATCATCTTTTTTCGGCTCCAGAGTCGGACAGATGAACGGCGTGCCCTGGATGGAATAAGTGACGCCGCTGGGCTTGCCCGGAATGTATTTCTCCCGCATCAGGGTATGAGCCGTATAATACCACGGCGTATTCCAGCCGAAATACACCCATTCCCGGTTGTCCGCGATATACATGGCATGGGCCAGTGCGAGTTGTTTGAGATTGGATATGCACTTGGTCGCACGTCCTTTTTCCCTGGCGGTATTCAGTGCGGGCAGCAGCATGCCCGCCAGGATCGCGATGATCGCAATCACAACTAAGAGTTCTATCAGGGTGAAACGGCTCGTTTTAAACACCCGGCAAGCGGTTCCTTTCAGGCAAAACCGATACTGATTACCGACTACTGATTGCTGACCACTTGGAATGCTTTTGTCTTTCCGCATGATTTCCATCCTTTCGATTATTTCATCCTTTGTCTTGCGACTTGCATCTTGTGACTTGTGACTTTTCTCACTCCTGATTGTTCTGCCAGTTTTCCAGCTCCTGAATGGTCTGTTTGTAATTGAGGATTTTCGGCAGATTCAGCTCGGAGAGCACACGCGCGATGGTATGGCCGGGCTTGGAATCCGGATACCGCTGCTGAATCTTCTGCGCCAGCTCGATATTGGCGGCCAGAGCGGGGAGTTCGCGGATCAGTTTCCCGACCGCATTGCGGACCTGCAGTTTGCTGTCCGCGTCCCGCAGATCGGCATAGATCCGGATGCCGTCCATCACGTTGTTGAACAGGATCAGACCGCCGTTGCCGTGCGGATAGAGTTCGGTCATCATGCGGTCGAACTGTCCGGCCAGCTCGGTTTCGTGTCCGGCGGGGAAAATGTCGGAGGTATCGAAAACGGGCAGGTCGCCGTGGTCGTTCCGGCAGAGTTCGCGGTCTTCGGCCTTGCGCATATCAGGGATCTTCACCAGCGTGCCGTTGAGTTTTTCACTGCGGACCGCCATCAGACCGGCCATGGTGACATCGCAGGCGGCATAAATATTCCACGGAGCGGGTTCGCCGGTGAGGATCTCGCGGGCGAAGAAATAGAGTTCCCAGAAATCGCCGCCGCCGTGTCCGGTTTCCTTCGCGAGTTCGCCGAGTTCGTTCCATTTGGCGTCGACCAGCAGATACATGCCGCCGCCGGCGCCGCCGACGCGGATCCGCAGATCGTGGATCTTTTCCGCGCTCGCCCGGGTCCCCCAGATCCGCAGCGCGGCATGGTAATCCCCGGTAGTCGATCCCATCAGGTTGCGCAGCAGTCCGCCGTTGCTCATTTTGATCATCGACGGAGCCGCGGTCGGATGCCGCGCGCCTTCGACATATCCGGCCAGAGTCACTTCGTCGCGGACCGCGGAAACAGCCTCGGGACGCAGTCCGGTGATATACATCGCCGGGCCGAGCGAATGGGTGCAGTAATAATGATAATTCAGAATCGAACGCCAGCGGTGTACGGCATAACCCGGCTCGATCGGAAGCACTTTCGGATAGGTGTTGTAGCCGTAGGACAGCGCCCGGAATTCGTGCAGATATTCGAATTCGCCATACTGGAATTCGCCGAAAAATCCTTCGCTCCACAGTTTCTGCAGATACATGTTCTCTTTGGTGAACGGATAATTTTCGAGCAGGTTGTAGACCTTGCCGCTTTTTTCCACGGCTTCGACCAGCCGGACCGCATCGGCGGGCGTCTGGAAGGCGGTGACTTCGCACATCACATGGCGGCCCGATTCCAATACCCGGATCACATGTTCGGCATGGTCCGGCAGATAAGTCGCCACCAGCACGGCATCCATGTCGCAGGACAGGAATTCCTTTTCATCGGCGGTGCAGAACGCCTGCGGGGCGATCTTCTGAAAACGTTCGCGGATCTCGGGATGGATATCGCAGCCCGCCACCACGTCGATATTCAGAAATGCCGCCGATTTGACGAAATTCGCGCCGCGTCCCAGTCCCCAGATTCCAAGTTTGATCCGTTTGTCCGTATCGAATATTTTTTTCATAAATGCCTCTCCGGTTGTTTTATTGACAATATATCGGGAAATTACAGATTTGCAATCTGTCATGGACGTGATATATTTATATAAAACGGATAATTTATTATAAAAATCGGACTTTTATGGATATCGAACTGATTTACGCCAGAAGATTTGCTTATGCACAGAGCACCGTGCAAATCACCCATGCCTGTTTTCTTTCGCTGGTGATCTCCGGACTGGAATACAGCCGCGTATATACGCCGGGCGGGAAAATTTTCCAGGATGGCTGCAATCAGACACTGCGGCTGACCCCACCCGGTTTCAAGATCGATTTTTCATACGGCGCCGACCGGGAAAACCTGGTGGTCGTCTGCAATATTCCGAACCTGCATTATGACGAACAGACCGACCGTCTGCTGCTGCGGCATCGGGATACTGAACTCACGCTGCGGCGGCTGTTGAAACTGACTTCCGAACAGACCTTTCATTTCCGGAGCATTTACGAACGGATCATTTATCTGATGCAGTCGCAGCTGCCGGCGGATCTCTTTGCCGCGGAACAGCTGACGGCCGGGATCCTGGCGGAACTGGCCTGCAGCGAACGTGTTCAGGTTCAGCCTGAACATGACCGGCCGAATCTGGCGGACCGGCTTAAACAGGCATTGGACGACGACCGGGAGATCCGGGTATCGCTGCAGGGACATTGTCGCAAACTCGGCTACAGTCCGGAATATGCACGGCGCTGTTTCAGGAGCAAGTTCGACATCGATCCGCAGGAATACCGTCTGCGGCTCCGTCTCGAACACATTTTCCAGCTGATGAACATGCACTGTTACACGATGAAGGAGATCGCGGATCTGGCGGGGATGAAAAACGTGACGCATCTCCACAGTTTCATCCGGCAGCGCTGCGGCATGACCCCGCGCGAACTGGCAAAGAAATTCCCGCTTTAAAAGTTTTATTCACCGACATCGCAGTGCACAGGATGAGCTGCGGAATTCGTGCTCTCTTCAGGCGAATTTGATGGTCATTACGCTCTTTTCGGCGATGTCCGCTTTGATTGCGGCGCCGTTGACCGGAAGCTTTTTGCCGTCCAGCAGGACTTCCGCCGGCAGAGAAGCAAAAGTGAATTCCGCCGCATTGGCGTAATCGAAGAAGAGCTTGAGTTCCTTGCCC
>JAZUCR010000730.1:0-10322 GCA_045639225.1 Victivallales bacterium | reverse complement strand
CATACCAGAGCGGATTGTTGTCGCGGCATTCGGGTTCATCGGCCATATACCAGCCGAGCAGACCCTCGCTTTTGCCGACTTTGGAGACGAAGTCGATGATCATTTCCCGCTGTTCCGGGGTCAGTCCTTTTTTCCGGGTGTCCGGATCTTTGAAGACTTTCCAGGGGACCCAGCCGCGGGGATCCTGTTCCTGGAACGGAAAGATCATCATCCGGGTTCCTTTGGTCCTTAAATTGGAATCGATCATTTTCATGGCCGATTCGGCCGATTTGAAACGGTTGAGCATGAGGGTGGAATTGATCCAGGGCCGCGGCTGTCCGGGACCGCCGTACCAGCCGAACGGGAAAAACGGTTTGCCGTCCACATACGTGATATGGCCGGCATCGATCCAGACTTCACCTTTCTGATAAGGAAGTTTCCGGAATTTCTGCACCGCGGTATAGTTCCGGCCGTCTTTTTTGCCCGAAACTTTCAGTTCGTAGGTTCCGTCTTTCAATTTTGCCGTATCATATCGGAGAATGACCGTCTTGCCGGCGGTCAGGGATTTCTTTTCGAGGTGGCCTCCGCCCGAGAATACTGCCTGAACGGACGTTCCTTTCAGCTCATCCGAGTCGAGTTTGACTTCGATCGTCTTATCCGGCATGGTGGCGTAAATATTGTTGCGATAGAAAGGACGGATCACGGTCAGTTTCAGCGGCTGATACTGCAGTTCCAGCTGGATCGTCCGGCTGCAGAGCAGGACCGGTACCCGACTGGAGCTTTCCAGCTTGATCCGGCAGACGGATTTTCCCTGTGAAGGACATTTGATCGTGCGGGTGATCCGTTTATAGTCATTGGCATAAAGGATATCATTCTGGCGGGCGTCAGAGCTTTTGCCGTTTTCGAGATTCTGTACCGTAATGTCGGTGCTGAAACGGGCAAAGGAACCGGTGTTGTTGTGGACGGTCATTTTTGCGGTCAGCTGAAAACTGCCGTCCGGGAGACGGTCGAACTGCGTTTCGATTTTTTCCAGATCGAAAAAGAAACGGCGGATCTTGAAATCTTTCAGAACGGCTCCGCGGAATGCTTTGGGGATCATGTGGCTTGGGGCGGGCATTTCCGACCAGGAGCTCAGTTCGGTCCTGCCGGCATAGCGGTTGCGGCCGATATTGATTTTCCAATGGCTGGAATGAGTGCTGTTCAGATCGAGCGATCCGAACGGAATGGCCGCTTCGACGGTCCAGCGGTCTTCCGATGCGGAGGTGCGGATCTCAGCATGGCTGTCCCACTCCGTATTGGCCAGGTAGGTTGACGTATCGGTATTGTCGTCGGTTTCGATGAGGTTGCAGCAAACACCGGCGCTGTCGATGATCCATTTGCGGAACTGCAGCGCTTTGGAATCGGGCATCAGGTTGATTTCGACCGAATCGTTCTGCCAGATGTGGGTCGAGCCCTGGGAATATGCTTTGCAGACCCGTTTCGCCATCGCCGATTCCAATGCTTCGATCAGAAAATAAATGCGGGCGTTGTCGTGAAATACTTTGAAGCGGGTCTGTTCCTTTGCCGGTGTTTTGGTGCCGATGGTGGTGAAATCACTTTGCCAGGATACTTTATCCCAGACCGCATCATTGCCTTTCCCGTCGATGACCGGACGTTCTTTGATGCATGGGATTTCCAGTTCGGCATGGAGCGGCTGGATGGCTGCCGACACCAGAAACACCGCCGTCAGAATTTTAGCTGTGCTCATGGGACCTCCTTTTGGGTAAAAAAACGAATAGCATCGTTATTCGAATGCGAAAACAGGACCGACAGACGAAAAAATCTGCCGGAGATTATTTCATTTTGCATCTCCGGTTGACTGCGGAGATGTTTTTCGAAAGCTGTCGATCAGGGATACATGCCCTGAATGACATGATACTGGTTGTACCAGGTCCAGCCGCTCGGCTTGACCGAATCCTTGAGTTCCGAAATCTGAATGCCTTTGGCATGACCGTCGCCGTAAGCGATATTGCATTTGCCGAGATGCCTGAAATGGGGCAGGGAACCGCCGGCGCTGCCATAGTTGTTATCCGAGAAATAATACCATTGCGTGAAATTTGCCTTGTTGTTTTTATAACCCTGATGCAGATTGTCTCCCAGCAGGATCATTTCCTGCGCGGAATCCCAAGTGGCGGCGTAAGGCTTGTAGGTGGGCGATGAACTGGTCCGGAACGGGCGCTTGCCGGTCAAATGGAGATATGCATAGAATATCTGGCCGTTGGCGCGCATGCCGTAGGCGGAATTGGAATTGTCGAGCAGCCGGGGATCCGGGCATTTGAGGATGGGGTTGGTATGACTGCTGGACGATCCGTCATAAGCTTTCCCCTCTTTGATATATTTCAGCTGCGTCAACCGGCTGAACCAGGTCTTCTTTTCGACGTCATGATATGCCGGATACATCCAGCCATTGTAATCGTTGGCATAGAAATGAAAGAGCTGCGCTGTCTGCTTGATATTGCTGAGACACTTGATGCCGACGGCACTCATACGTGCCTTGTTCAATGCCGGCAGCAGCATCGCGGCAAGGATCGCTATGATCGCGATCACGACCAGAAGCTCTATCAAGGTAAAAATACCCAGAAAAACAGATTTATCGGTTTTTATCCCCGACGGCGACGTGTGTTTTTCTTCACGAAGATTCATTTCGACAGCTCCTTTTTGTTTTGTCTTGCAATCCATACCGAACAATAACAGTCATACTTCTTTAATTATAACCGTTTTTTGCTTTTTGTCAATAGCTGTCAAGCAGAAAACACGAAAAAAATTGACTCATTCAAGGTCAATAAAGTTCGACTTCGTTGAGGAGTTTCCCGTTCGGGTTCCGTTTCAGGATATTCAGCCGGACCAGATCGGAGCTTTCGCCGTTCAGCGGGATGCTGATCTTTTCTGCATGGTTGTCCCGCACGGAAAAAGTTTTGCCGTTGACCACAGCATCGCAGTCGGTCAGATTGCCTTCGTCCGTGTAAATGACCAGTTCCTTCAGCTCATGTTTTTCGGGCAGACGGATCTCCAGCCAGGGCTTCCGGTCGGAAGAAAGCGGCGTCCAGGAATATTCTTTGATGCGGGGCTTGGTCAATCCGTCCACCAGATAGAACAGCGTGCCGGTGGTCAGATTGATATACGCCTTGTGTTCCGATGAAGCTTTCAGCCGGGCGGCGCCGGGAGGCAGCTTGCCTTTGCCGTAATCCAGCATGTCGGCCATGAGCAGTTCCCCGAGCCCGATCAGGTTGCCCGGTTTTTTGCGTCCGGCACGGAATGCATTAATGGCATCGACGGTCTTCCGGACATTCGGGACAGCGTTCGCGAGCTTTTCATCGGTCAGATAAAGATGCGTTTCCCTGCCTTCGAACGGATCGGAGAAACGGCCGTTCCGGACTGTGACCGAGCGGTTTTCACCGGCGACGTAAAGTTTGCCGGAGAACCGGTTTTTCAGCGTGAACGCCGCCTGCAGCGGGGTCGTCGCAGTATTGACTGCCATGAGACAGAACTCTTTCCCGGTCTGTTTGACTCCGGCTTTGAAAGTGATGCTGTGCGGTTTGGTTTCCGCCGCCACACCGTCGGGCACGGTCGGGAGCAGCACGAATTTCTTCAGCATCATAAGCGTTTCACCCATGACATCTGCGCCGATGATGAAGGAGGAATAACGCTGTCCGTAATGCCAGGCATACATGTTGAAGCCTTTGCAGTTGTGGATGACTGCCTGGAAGAACTGGCTGCGCTGATCGTAAAAATCATTCGGGACGCCGCGGGTCTTGCCGTTGCGGGCCCGGGCCGGCCAGCAGTCGTAAAGCGGCATCTGCCAGGACGGACGCAGCGCGGATGCCGTGGCGGCCCAGTCCGAAGAACACCAGCGGTTATGTCCGGTGGTGCCGTCCTCGAAATATTGCGGATAGCAGTCCGGCAGGAGGATGTCGGCGCCTTTGTAATATTTCCGGATCCCGTCCATGCCCCAGTTCAGCATGATGCAGGGATGATAGGGATCCAGTTCGGCGATCAGTTCGCGGGCTTCCTCATACCAGAGCGGATTGTTGTCGCGGCATTCGGGTTCATCGGCCATATACCAGCCGAGCAGACCTTCGCATTTGCCGACTTTGGAGACGAAGTTGATGATCATTTTGCGCTGTTCCGGGGTCAGTCCCTTTTTCCGGGTGTCCGGATCTTTGAAAACCTTCCACGGCACCCAGCCGCGGGGATCCAGTTCCTGGAACGGAAAGATCATCGTGCGGAGATGGTATTTTTCGAAGTTGTTCCGGAGGGCTTTTTCGGCTTTTTCGATGGATGCATACCGGTTCAGCAGCAGAACGGAATTGAGCCAGGGTTTGGTTTCCTGCCCGAAAGTGCCGTACCAGCCGAACGGCAGGAAGGGCTTGCCGTCCACATATGTGACCTGATTTTTGTCGATCCAGACTTCGCCTTTCTGATAAGGCAGCTTGCGGATCTTCTGTTTCGCCGTATAGGTCCGACCGTCTTTTTTGCCGGTAACTTTCAGTTCATACGTGCCGTCTTTCAATTTTGCACCGTCGTAAACGAACCTGATGGTTTTCTCCGCGGTCAGCTTTCTGGTGTCTTCGAAGTCTTTCCCGGTGAATTCCGCGGTCAGCGCGGTTCCCTTGAGTTCTTCCGCGTCCAGAACGATTTCGATCGTCTTGTCCGGCATGGATGCATAAATATTGTTGCGGTAGGCGGGACGGATCACGTTCAGTTTCAGCGGTTCGTATTGCAGCTCCAGCGTCATATTGCGGCTGAGAAGCAGCACCGGGACGGTGTTGCAGCTCAGAAGCCGGATGATGAACTCGGTTTTGCCTTGTCCGGCACATCCGATCTTGTCGCTGGTCCGTTTGTAAGAATTGGCATGCAGAAGATTTTCCCGGACTTCATTCTGGATTTTTCCGGTTTCCCGATTGATCAGGGTATAATCGATTTTGAACCGGGTGAAGGAGCCGGTGTTGTTGTGGACCGTCATGTCCGCGGTCAGCACGAACGAGCCGTCTTTTGCCCGTTCGAAACGGGTCGTGATCTTTTCCAGATCCAGGAGAAAACGGCGGATCTTGAAATCTTTCAGGAGGGCATTCCGGAAGGCTTTCGGATGCAGGTGGGATTTGGTCGGAAGCACGGACCAGGAACTCAGTTCGGTTTTTCCCGCATAACGGTTGCGCCCGATATTCAGCTTCCAGTTCGCAGTATGGCTTTCATTCAATCCCAGCGAGCCGAACGGAATGGCCGCTTCGACGGTCCAGCGGTCTTCTGCAGCGGAGGTTTTGATCTCCGCCAAGCTCCTCCATTCCGTATTTCCCAGATACTTTTCCGTATCGGTGTTGTCATCGGTTTCGATAATGTCGCAGAATATACCTGCGCTGTCGATGATCCATTTGCGGAACTGGAGCGCTTTGGGATCCTGCATCAGATTGATCTCGATCGAATCGTTCAGCCAAATGTGGTCCGATCCCTGGGAATAGGTTTTGCAGACCCGTTTCCCCATCGCCGATTCCAGTGCTTCGATCAGAAAATAGATGCGGCTGTTGTCATGAAATACTTTGAAGCGGGTCTGTTCCTTTGCCGGAGTCTTGGTCCCAAGCGTGGTGAAATCACTTTGCCAAACGACTTTTTCCCATGCGGCATCATTGCCCTTTCCGTCGATGACCGGACGGTCTTTGATACATGGAATTTCCAGTTCGGCATGCAGCGGAAGCCAGGCCGCTGCGAAGAACAGTGCGGAGACGATCAGCTTCGCGGTTTTCATTTTGCAGTCCTTTTCATATTTAGATTTTGTTGAAACGTTTTATGTTTTTTTCCGATCAATACAGCTCGACTTCCGTGAGCAGCGCTCCGTCGATCCCGCTTGCCTGGGGTTTTCTCTTGAGAATGTTGATCCTGACCGTATCGGCGGTTTCGCCCCCCAGCGGGATGGAGATCCGGTTCGACTTGTTGTTCCGCATGGAATAGGTTTTTCCGTCGACCACGGCATCACAGTCGATCAGATTGCCGTTGACCGTCCAGATCACCAGTTCTTTCAGCGGATGTTTCTTCGGCAGTTTGAACTGGACCCACGGCTTTTTGTCGGACGGCTGCGGCGTCCAGGTGTAGGTGACCTGGTCCGTGTCCGTGAGCCCGTCGATCAGGAAGTAAAGCGAAGTCCCGATTTCCCGGGTGATATAATAGATCGTATCGCTGGACGAGGTGATCTTCGGCATATTCGGATCGGCCAGCCGTTTCTGCTGCGAATTGTAGATGATGAGCAGTTCGCCGCGGTTGTGCAGATTCTTCGGATCGTTTCGTGCCGCCAGATGATCCGCGATCTCCTTGAGCGTGGTGTCCACGGGGATCAGGGATGCCGCCAGTTTCTCATCGGAGAAATAGAGGATCGTTTCTTTGCCGCGGAAGGTATCGCTGAAACGTCCGTTTCTGACCGTGACGGATCTGCCGGCGCCTTCCGGATAGAGCTTCCCGGAGAATTTGTTCCTGAGCGTGAATTCGACCTTGACGTCTTTCAGGGAGGTGTTGTTGGCGATGACGCAGAACTGTCCGTTATATTCCTTCATGCCCGCCTGGAAATCGGGGCAGGCGGGGGCGGTCTTGACCGCGACGCCGTTCGGGGTGGAGTTTTCCAGCACATATTCCTTGATTTTCTGCATATTCTTTCCAGAGGCCCGCGGGCCGATGATACAGGAGGAATAGAACTGTCCGCGCGGATAATTGTAGAACAGGAATCCCTTGGCGTTGTGGATGACCGCCTGATAGATCTGCTGGCGCTGGTCGTGGTAATCCGGCGGGATGCCCCGTTTGCCATCCTGCGACCAGCCCGGCCAGAGGGTAGCGATCGGTTCGATCCAGGTCGGTCGCAAGGCGGTCCCGGCTTTGACCCATTCCGCGGAGCAGGTGCGCGGTTTTTCACAGGACCCGTCCGCCCAGAAATACGGATAGCAGTCCGGCAGCAGCAGGTCACAGCCCGTATAATAGGTCTGGATCCCGTGGATGCCGTAATTCGTGAGCGTCGTCGGATGATACGGATCCAGTTCGGCGATCAGTTCGTATGCTTCTTCATACCAGCGGGGATTGTGGTCTTTTCCTTCCGGTTCATCGGAGAACTGCCAGATCAGCAGACCTTCGCATTTGGATACTTCCGGGACGAATGCAATGATGCGCTGGCGCTGTTCGGGCGTCAAGCCGCCTTTCAGCTTGTCATGCGTGAATTTCGTGTTGACCCAGCTGGATTTGCCGTCCAGATCGGTAAAGGGAAAAACCGCCGAACGGAGACCGGATTTTTTATAAAGTCCGTCGATTCCCTTTTGCGCCGCTTCCACGGAACAGTAGCGGATCGGGGTTTCCGTCCAGTTCGTAAAACTCCAGCCGTATTTTCCCGTGCCGCCGCTGAAACCGAAAGGCAGGAACAGTTTGCCGTCGACATACGTAACGCCGCGGGCATCCAGCCAGACTTCGCCTTTCCGATACGGCAGTTTCCGCAGTTTCACTTCGCTGACCAGTTTTTCTTTCCCTTTCTGTCCGGAAATCCGGAGCGTATAACGTCCGTCCGCCAGTTTGGCGCCGTCGAAGACGACTTTATTTTTTGCCGCCGACTTGGCGATGGTTTTGCTTTCTTTGAAGCCGTCCGGCCCGATCAGTTCCGCCGTCAGGGCGATCCCGGCGAATTCGCCCGGATCGATTTCCGCTTCGATGGTTTTGTCCGGCATGGTTGCATAGATATTGTTGCGGTAGGCGGGACGCACCATCCGGATCTTCAGCGGCTGGTATTCCAGCTTGACCGGGCGGCTCAGCATTTTCAGCAGATAAGGTTTCGTGCCGCTGCTCAGGATCTCAGTGGAGAAAATGTAATTGCCCGGCGCGGAGCCTTTGAAGGTGTCCGCGGTTTTGGTCAGATAATCCCTTGTCAGCTCTTTGGCCGTATGGAAGGAATGCAGGACCTTTTTCGTTTCGGGATCCAGCAGTTTGTATTCGATGGTGATCCGTTTGAACGAGCCGGTCCGGTTGACCAGGTCGAATTTCGTGCTGAACTCATAACTGCCGTCCAGCTTCCTGACGAATTTGAAAGACGGCGGGACCGTTTCGATCAGGAAATTCTTTGCCTTGAATTTCTCCAGAGTCACCTGGCGGAACTGGCGGGGAACCACGCTGGTCTGACGGTCGATCTTCGACCAGCTGGTGCCTTCCTTGCCGCCGGCATAACGGTTGCGCGCCACGTTGAAACGCCAATTGGCCGTCGTTGCTGCATTGATATCCATCGCTCCGATGGGGATCATCATTTCCAGCCGCCAGCGGTCGGCCAGCCGTTCGGTTTTCGCTTCCGCATGGCCGTCCCAGTTCTTGTTGTAGGCGTAAACTTCCCGGTCGGTATTGTCATCCACGCACAGCAGATCATCCATGCCGCCCGCGGCATCCACCATGAATTTATAAAATGACATGACCTTGGGGTCCGGCACGAAATTGATCTCGAGTGAATCGTTGCGCCAGTGATGTCCGCCGTCCGGCGTATACGATTTCAGCACCAGCTTGTCCATCGACGGTTCCATGGCTTCCGCCAGAATATAGAACGCCTTGTTGTTGTGGAAGATTTTGAAACGGGTCTCCGCCTGGGCTTTTTTGCCCGTAACGTTCTGGACAAAGCCGCTGTTCCATTCCAGATCCTGCCAGCAGGCATCATCGTCTTTGCCGTCGATTTTTGCGGCCGCGGCCCGGAACGGGATCTGAAAATCCGCCGCTGCCGCTATTGATCCCAAAAGGACCGTCAGAAGAAAACCAATCTTGCGCATGACCAATCTCCGAGGTTATTTTTCAAGAGTAAAAGCAAATTTTCCGGCACGATAGAGGAATTTTTCCCCTTTGACGATCGGCTGGAAGGTGATCTGGATATTCATCCGGTAATCGCCTTCCGGCCACCCTGTGGTGTCGACCGTGACCTGGAATTCCTTGTTCTTACGTTGGGTGGATTTGAACCAGTAGCCCTGTTTCCCATCTATGGAGGACCATCTTTTGTCTTTCCTCCGGTTGATTTTGAGGCCCGGCATCGTTTCGAATTCTTCCGGTATGTCCGGCAGATAGGCGAACAGGTGCCAGGAACCTGCCTGATGGGTCTCCGAAGGATAGGTGCAGACGATCTTCAGCGGGATCTTGTCGCCCGGCTTGAAAACCGTCTTGTCAACGGTAATGGAGGTTTCCACCTTGAAGACCGGCGCGTCCGGTTTCTGCTGGGCGAATACGGTCATGCCGCAGGTCAGCAGCGCAAAGAGAAGCAGATAATGTTTTTTCATGGTTATCATCCTTTATGTTCGATAAAAAATCCGGCTGCCGGCTCAGGGATAAGCACCCTGCGGAACATTGTGCTGGTTGAGCCAGGTCCAGTTGGCGTGCGGCCTGACGGAATCCCCGAGTTCGTTCGGCTGGATGCCCTTCACATGGCCGTCCGCATAAAGGATGTTGCATTTTCCCAGATGGCGGAAATGGGGGATCCCGCGTGCATTGGTGCCGTAATTGTTGTCATTCATTTCATAATTCTGATACATTTTTGGAGGATTGGTCATGCCGGTGTCGCCCGCCAGGATCATTTCCTGCGGAGAATCCCAGCTGATCGTTCCGGCCGGATACGGTGCCGTGGTAGTGGACAGCACGGGGCGCTTGGCATGCAGCTGCATATATTTCCCGTTGGACTGTCCGCACAGCCGGACTCCGGTGGCGTTGTTGGAGTGATCTTCGAGACGGGGATCCGGACATTTGAAAGTGTCATTGATATGGACGGATTTATTGTTGACATAGGCTTTCGGGGATTTGGCATAATTCTCCCGCTGCAGGACAATGAACCATAAGGCGGAATTCCCGTTGATTTTTTCCACCAGATGCCGCGACGGATACAGCCAGCCGTTGTAATCCGTGGTATAGAGGTTGAAAATCTGACCCGTCTGCTTGTGGTTGTTGACGCATTTGATCCCGATCGCCGAAGCTCTGGCCTGATTCAGTGCCGGCAGCAGCATGGCAGCCAGGATCGCTATGATCGCGATCACTACGAGGAGCTCTATCAACGTGAAACTGCGCTTTTGCTGGAATGATGAATGATCGGAGATGAATGTTAAAACACTGTTCATATTAGATTCCTTTCCTTTTTTTGTTTAGTGACCCATTCAGATAAATCGATTTTGCTGTCATAAATTATAACTGGAGGTAATTTCAAAATAAAAAATTAAAATTACTTGAAAAAAGTCAGCTGAAAGTTCATTTTACGCCAGACCAAAGGAGTAACATGAACAATCAACTGATTCATTACATTAGCATCGAACCGGACTTTTTTCAAGAGTTGG